>JALYXI010000398.1 GCA_030947245.1 Acidobacteriota bacterium | reverse complement strand
GCCTATGACCGCCGCCGGTGCCGCGAAGCGCTGATTGCCGCTCACCTGACCGAAGACGAGCGGGATGGCGGCCTGACACATTACGATCTTTCCGAGGTGGAACTGGTTCAGGTTGTGGATGACGCACGTGCTTTATCGTTGTTCACGGCGAAACGCGTGATCCTGGCAACGGCAGCGGAAGCCGCACTGCCCCGAACGGCCAAATCCGAAGACGACGGGGAGGATGCGGGCAGCAGTGGCGCCGGTTCGGGTTTCGAGCAAATTGCCGCCTATATGAAGAGCCCCACTCCGGGAACCGTGATCGTTTTCGAATCCTGCCGCTTCGATTGGGAGGGAGAGGACAAGAAGAAAAACGAGCGGATCCGGAAGTTCTTCGCGGCCGTGCCGGATGCGGTGGAGTTGCGGCGGTATTCCCCGCAGGAAGCCCGCGGTTTGCTGGACTCCATGGCGCGAAAGGCGCAATTGACGCTGGAGCCGGGCGTGGCGGATCTGCTTTCGGAATCGATGGGCGGCGATGCCGGGCGGATCGCGGTGGAACTGGAGAAGCTTTCTCTATTCGCGGGCGAACAGCCGATCACGTTAGAGCATATCTCCGCACTGGTTCCCGATGCGCGCGAAACCACCATCTTCGTGCTGGTGAGCGCGCTGGGGCGGCGGGATCGGACGAAGTCGCTGCAGGTGCTGGATACGCTCTGCCGGGATGGCGAATACCTTCCGCTGGCGCTGTCTTTTCTTTCGGGCCAGTTTCGCATGGCGCTGATCGGGAAAGAGGCCGGGTTGAAGACCGCGGCTCAAATTCAAAGCCACTTTACCAAGGCGGGCGTGCCGATGTGGGGGGCGCGGGCGGAGCAGATTACGCAGACGGCAGCTAAGTTTTCGAAAATGCAGTTGGAACGCGGTTTACAGTTGATTTTCGCCGCCGACCGCGATTTACGCAGCGCGCGCCCGGATGACCGGATTGTGATGGAGCGATTTGTGGTGGAGTTGACCGCGGCTTAGCTATTCTTCCGCCAACCGGAACAGTTCGCTCAGATCTATTTCCATTTCAGGATCGCCGGTGCGCAGCATTCCGTCCGTGACAGCGCGCTTGCCCGATGCGGAGTAGATCCATGCGTCATGCCGTAGGGGATCCACCACCCAAACATACGACACTCCCATGTCCAGGTATTCCTCAAGCCGCTTCTCCACCCGGGACATTCGATCCTCGCTCGAAAGGATCTCAACGCAGAGAAAGGGCGGACGCCGAAAGACAGCCTCGTCACTTTTGCCGAGAGTCACGCAAACGTCCGGAATACGGAACCGGGCCGACTGAGTTTGCACCCGCTGCTCGGGGTAGACGCGAATATTCAGAATGTCGCAATACCGGTGTAGAGCGACAATGAACTCGCCTTGTAGACTGCTGTGCGGGTTCTCTCCCCGGTTCCGTTCCTCAACAACTCCGTCCACGTAATCGCAATCGGGCTGATAGTCCGTGTGCAGATATTCGTCAACAGAAATGAGAGTTGCTTTGGCCATGAGCGCCAACTTGTGTAACTAGGCGGAGAGAGCTTTCACTTTCAAATGCAGCTTCGATTTATAGCGGGCAGCCGTGTTTTTCTTGATGATGCCGAGCTTGGCGGAACGGTCGATCACCGAAAAGGTGAGCGGCAAGAGTCCAGCCGCTCCGGAAGTGTCTTTTCCGGTAAGGGCGCGGCGCATGGCGCGAATTTGGTGACGGAGACGGGACTTATTTCTGCGATTGACTTCGGTACGGCGTGCTTCCGTCCGGACGCGCTTCAGCGATGATACGTGATTTGCCATTGTTCTAACAGTTATGTAGTTTAGCACGGTCGGGCGAGGCTGGTAAGCTCCGCCCGGCCGCGTTGGTTCAGTAATACAGCTTGAGAGCGAATTGCATGGTGCGCGGCGAATTGAGCAAGTCATTGCTACCGGTAAGTTTGCCGAACGTCTGGCTCTGCACCTGATTGGAACCGGTTCCGAAACGGACGCGATTGAACACGTTAAAAGCCTCCGCCCGGAACTCCATCCGAATTGCTTCCCGAATGGGGAATGAGCGCGTTACGGAGACGTTCTCGTTCAAATTCGGAAACTGCCGAACCTTGGGATTGTAACGGGTGGCATTGCCGAATGCGTTGTAGGGGGTGTTGAGGCCTTGGGCGGGAAACGGGCCTGTTTGGTACGGCACAAAGAAGTTATCCACCTGCGGATCGAAGTTGCTTCCCACCGTTTTCGCTCTCCAACCGTCATAGGAAGTGACATACGGCCGGACACCGCCACCGAATAGCGGAAGTCCATAGCTGGTTGAAACGCCGACCGGCTGACCGCTTGCGTAGTAATTCGTGCTGGCGATGCGCCAATTGCCCAGAATATATGCTGCCGGACCCGAGCTCAGGTACGTGCGGCCTTTCCCGAAGGGCAGATCGTATACCAAGCCCAATTTGAAGTTGTGCGTCACATCGAACTGCCCGATTGACTTTTCGAGCCCGCGATTGTAGAAATCCTGGGCGCTCCCGCTGCCCCAGTAGCTGTCGGAATCAGTCAGCAACTTCGAGAACACATAAGACGTTTGAAGCGTCAGTCCTTGTGTGTAGCGTTTTTCGAAACGAACGATGGCCGCGTGATACGTGGAGTGGCCGCTGTGATCGCCGCCGCCGGCGTAAGTGTCGATGCCGTTGTACTGCGGGAAGGGCCGTAACGCCTGTTTTACCGTGGCGCCACCATGAGCATTCCAGTAGGTTGTAAAGCCGGGGTAGGGTTCCACAATTCCATACTGATTGGCCAAAGGCGAACCGAGCCGGCTATTCAGCACCGCCGTGCTCTGTTCCACCGTTCCGAACGCAGTCAGGTACTTAGTGGGCACCTGATCATAGTTCAGCAACTGGGTTTGCAGGTGAGAACCCATGACGCCGTTATAACCGACTTCGGCCACCATGGAACCGCCAATCTGGCGCTGGATGGAGAAATTAAAATTGTTGAACTCCGGGGGGCGGGTCGCTTCGCGGCCCTGCCACCACGGAATATTGTCGCCATTTGCAAAGGAGGGGCTAATGAAAGGAGGGATGGGATAAGCCGGAAAACCGCCATCCAAAGTAAATGCGGGCTGAATTCCGCCACTACCCTGGGGCGCCGTGTATGTCTGAGTGAAGCCTCGCTGGTGAGTAGAACCACTCACGGTTGTGATCGCGCCGTAAGAGAGAGCATAACCGCCGCGGATTACTGTTTTTTCATCTTTCGAATAGGCGAAGCTCAGGCGGGGTCCGAAAGCGTCGAAAAAGGAATCGGCTAACGTTCGGGAACCTTGCCGTCCCGGACCGGTTCCAGCATAGATTAATGCGCCGGGAATGTTACCCGCGCCAGGATTGAGAGTGGTCGGGGAGAAGTCGCTCCATTTGTCGTCCAGGCCTGTCGGCGGGAGTTGAGTCTCCCAGCGAAGGCCCAGATTCACAATCAGCTTCGGAGTGACGCGCCAGTCGTCCTGGATAAAGCCGGCGTAATACGGCCACTGCTGGCCAATGAATCGGACCGTATCGATAGAACCTGTGTCCGCGTAACCCAGAAGCAGAGAGGCAAAGGGATTGCCGCCCGCATTGGTGTCAGAGCCGCCGGGAACGCCCGTTTCCGTATAGCTGAATGTGGCGCAACCGGAGATGCATTGCCGGCCCAAGCCATTGTAATGGCTGAGCTGATACATGCCGCCGAGCTTAATCGTGTGCTTGCCGCGAATCCACGTGAAATCGTCGTTGTAAGAGTAGATCGTATTCTCCGAGCCGTTGTTGGCCGGGCCGCCCCAACCGCCATAGCCTCCACCGGTGAATGAGAAATTGACCAGGTTCTGATTACAATCCGGCACGCCGCCCAGGCAGAATTTACTCTTCCAATTGCCGATTCCTTCCTGAATCGAATCGTGATTCTGACGCCAGTTGTTGCCGCCTGCGTAGAAGTGATTGAACTTGGTCGGGCTGAAAGTCCAGTCCCAACTGAAACGAAGGACATCGGACTGCTGATGCTGATCGTTATAGTTGCTGTAGAGTCCTGGCAGTGTTGCCGGACCTTCCGCGCCGGGCACATACGCCTCGCGATCGTTCCCATAATAGCCGGATATCCGGTGCCGCTCATTGAAAATATGGTCGCCCTTCACGCTCCACTTGTTCACGGGCTGGACCTGAGATCCACTGGTAACGAAGTAATTGTTGCTGACATACGCCGCCGTTCCCGGAAGGGCGCCGTTATTCGGCTTCAAAACGCCGCTGGTTTGAAATACCTGGAGAGCCTGAACTGCGGCCGGGCTGAACAGGCTGGACGGAATTTTGTTGCCCGGAAACACCT
>JALYXI010000391.1 GCA_030947245.1 Acidobacteriota bacterium | reverse complement strand
ATTCAGAATTCCGATCCGCTCCGCCGCGCTTCCCGATACAACCAGCCCCAGCATCTGCGATACCGCGATCACCGACATGAAGCTGCTACTAACGCGTCCCACCATTGCTACCGGCGTTTTCCCCATCATGAGCGTCTGTGCCGGCGTAAGAATAAATGCGACCCCAAAACCGAGCGTGAAGGAACTGAGAGCCGTTGTAGCCGCCAGCCGCACCCCTCCCATCAGCAGCACGGAACCCCCAATCAGCACCAACCCCACCAGCACCATCTTCTCGCTCGCGATCTTCATCCCGAACTTGCGGAGACCCATCGTCCCAACCATCATTCCCACGCCGATTAGCGCGCTGAATAGCCCAAACGCCAACGACCCCTCATGCAGAAAATCCCGGACGTAGATCGCAATCAGCGGCCCGAAACAGCTCATCACGAAGAACCCGGCTCCCATCGCGATCAGCACGAAAGAAAGCGCGGGCGTCCCAAACAAGAATTTCATCCCGCTCACCAAGTCGCGCAACACAGACCCGACTCCGCCTGCCGGCGGTCCCGTGTTATCGAACAGCCGTTGAATCGCGATTCCGGAGAGCATCAGCGCCGAAACCAGGAAGCTGAGCGCGTCGGCGTAGAAGCAAGATTCGGGACCGAACGTCCCCACCAGGGCCCCGGCCATGGCCGGACTGGCGATGCGCGTTACCAGGAACGCCTGCATCAGCAAAGCGTTAGCCGCCAACAACCCATGTTTCGGAATGATGGTCCGCACTGTGACCGATTGCGCCGGCGCAAAGAACGTAGAAACAAAACTGAGTGCAAACAAGATCAGATAGAACGAATTGATGTCGCGCGCGAAAACCAACAGCACGGCCAATCCGCATCGAATCAGATCGCTCGCAATCATGACAGCCTTCACGTTCCACCGGTCTACGAACACGCCCGCCACGGGCCCGATGACCGCCATGGGAAGCATATAGAACATGGAGATCAGGGTGACTTGTTCAGCCGTCGCATGCAGCCGGAACGACGCCAGGCTCAAGATAGCGAACAGCGCCAGAAGATCTCCCATAACGCTGACAAACTGCGCGATCCACAACCGCCTCACGCCGGGAAGCGCGAACACTTCCCGGAAGGATAGGGAAGCGGGGGGAGTTTGGACGCCCGTATTTATGCCGCTATCCATCTATGTCGCTATCCATCAGGGCCGCTATCCATCAGGATATTGTGCCAAAGGAAGCGGGGCCGGCGCCAGCGGGTCCAATGAACCAGGAAGCACGTTCCGAGTAGCGCTGATTTCAGCCCAAAGCGCCGGGCTAGCTCCGAAATCCCGTCTCATCTAAGATCTGGCAATCTGAATCTGAACGAGCTTCGGCCAGTACTTACCGGTGACAAAAATCCTCTTGCGCGGAGCGTCATAAGCGATGCCGTTCAGCACGTCACATTCGTCCGTGCAGCCAACTTGTTTTCGGAGACCCTTGAAATCCACCCAGGAAGTCACTTGCCCGCTGGCCGGATCTATGCGCGCAATCATATCCCGCATCCAGATATTGGCCCAGATCTCGCCTTCAATCCACTCAAGCTTGTTGAGATTCGAAATCGGACGCGAAACGTCGCGCACCAACAGCCGGTTCTCTTCGTGGAACGTCGCCGGGTCCAGGATGCGTAGCGCGGAGCTACCATCGCTCATGATCAAGCGCTTGGCATCGTGCGGAAACATCTTCACGATCTTGTAAGAGTGGACGGGCGTAGTCTGGCCCCAAACCGATACGGATAGAAGCGCGGCGGCTAACGTCCCGAGAGCGCAGTTGCGGAAGGTCACATCCTATTATTCCTGCTTCGGTTGAAACCGAACCGTCCGCGGGAGCCGCGGCCGTCTTCCAGCCGAAAACCGGGAGATCGTCCAGCCGATAACCCTACGGAAGGGATGGCGGCGCGAATTTCCGGGCAACAAACTCTTGGAATGTGGGGAGCGGGGCGAAATCGGATGGTTTCTTGTGGCCGGCGGCGATGGCCCGCTGTTGCTGGCGGGCGGTTGTACCGGGTCCGTCTTCGTACTGCGAAACGAACTCCCGCTGCTCGGATTTCCTTTCCTTCTGAAGAGTTGTGAGCGCGGCGAAGGCTTTGTGGAAGGCGCGCTCGTTGGTGGTCTGGTAGCGGAGGAGGACGGCGAAGTTGTCCGGCAACTGGCCCGCGGAAGCATTGGCGATCCCCTCGTCTTGCAAGCGCATGGCGCGGTCTTTGAGCCAGTGGTGGCGGGCCATGTCGGCGACCAGTACTTCTTCGATGGCATTGGCCGGCGCGTAGAGTGTTTTGAGGGAAAGGGCGAAGGCCGGAAAGGCTTCAGGATCCTCGCCGGGAATGAGGACGGCGCCGGACGCGAGGCCGTGGCGAAGAGCGTTCCGGGAAGAGACGGCTTTGCCGGCTTCGGTTTTAGGGCCGGTGGACGGGTTCGGCTCTAGTTCGGTTTGTGGTTGTGGACTCATTGGAGTGCCTCCTGCCCGGAGGGTAGCGCGGGGATTTGCTCTTGCCGGAGGAGCGTGATGATTCTATTGGGAAGATTGGCTGGAATTTCTTGGTGACCGAAAATATTTCTTCGGGCTTGCAGGCCGGCGCCAGGGTGAACCGCGCGGCGGAACTTTTTCGGCATCACTGCCGTAATGCAAGCAATGACCATATCGTGCTCCGTCAAACGACTTTACACTCGACCTCTCTACACTATGGTTTTCGCCGTGTTTTGTTTTGCGGGTACCTTGGCCCATGCAACTGAGCCTGCGGCCCCGTCCAGCGAACTTTATAAGAAAATAGCAGAGCTTGACCGGAGGCTCTTCGATGCGTTTAATGCGTGCGATACAGCGGCAATGCGCGATTTGTTGGAGCCTGGACTCGAATTTTATCAAGACAACGACGACACGACCTACTCACGGGAGCAACTGGAGCCATCTTTTCGCGAACGTTGCGGCTTGAATCACGTATCGAAACTTCGGCGGGAGCTGATTCCGGATTCCATGGAGGTTTATGTACTGAAAGACTTTGGTGCGCTGCAGATTGCGAGACATAACTTCTTCATCGCGGAAAACGGCAAACGCGGGGAGTTAGCAGCTTCCGCCAAGATGATCCACATTTGGAGGAACGATCACGGTCACTGGGCAGTAAGCCGGATCATCAGCTATGGCCACTGAGCCGGTGTTCAGGCGGCGTGAAACTTCCGGCTCATCGGTCACTTCTAAAAGCGTAAGCGCCTCGATAAGCCGTCATCCGCTGTAGCTTCGGGATGGTTCCAGTGTACGGACAGGCGAACTCCCGCAAGCGCCTCAACTTCACCGGCTCGCATTGATATAAACTTGGTCGGATGAAACAACAGCTGCCCCGAATCGCGGCCCTTTCCGTTGCCTTCCTGCTGCTGACCGCCGCCTACCAGAGGACGTCGACTCCGATGATGATGACCCAAGCCGCCAATCACTTCCTCGCCGCGCTGGAGGCTGACAAGAAGAGCCAGGTCCTGTTCGCGCTGGACGACAGCGAACGGCAGAACTGGTTTTACACTCCGGTGCCCCGAAAAGGGCTTGATCTTCGGAACATGTCGGCAGCGCAGCAACGCCTGGCCACAGCGCTGCTGGCTGCAGGTTTAAGCCAGCAGGGCCTGATCAAAGCCGAAACGATCATGAGCATGGAAGACGTGCTCCGCATCATGGAAAAAGATGATGGCGAACGCCGCAATCCCGGTAAATATTACTTCAGCATTTTCGGAACGCCCTCCGACACCGGCACGTGGGGCTACCGCGTCGAGGGTCATCACTTGAGCCAGAATTACACGGTCGCCAATGGACACGTGGTGGATGCTCCGAGCTTCTTCGGTTCGAATCCCGGCGAAGTCCGCGAAGGCCCGCGCAAGGGCCTGCGCATTCTGGCGCAGGAAGAGGATATGGGCCGGGCTCTCTTGAACGCCCTGGATGCGGGCCAGAAGAAAACCGCGATCATCGCGACCGAAGCGTACAAGGACATTGTCACTTCGAACGCCAAGCGCGCGGTGCTGGAAGGCAAGCCCGCCGGACTGCCGGTTTCGAAAATGAATAAGCAGCAAGTCCAGATGCTGATGGACCTTTTGAATGTGTATGCTTCGAACGTACCGGAACAGATGGCCAATGCCCGCACGGAGCAGGTGAAACAGGCCGGCAAGGAATTGTATTTCGCCTGGGCCGGCGTTGCGGAACGCGGAGGTCCGCACTACTACCGCATCCAGTCGCCCGCGTTTTTGGTGGAATACGACAACACGCAGAACGACGCGAATCACATACACTCCGTTTGGCGCGAGTTCACGAATGATTTCGGCCAGGACTTGCTGAAGCAGCATTACGATTCCAGCCACCGCCCCTAGTAAACTGAAGGGGAATGCAACGCCGCGAATTTTTGTCATTGTTCGCCGGCGCTGTCCTCCCCTCGGAGTTGAGGCGCTACCCCGACCCGGCGACCGAACTGGAAGTTTTCAGGCTGACCGCGCCGGAACACACGAGCTTTTTGCCGCGCCGCTCCACCTCCCGGCGCGGAAACTTCCTCCTCTTTGCCAACGACCGTTCCGGCACGATGCAGGCCTACCGGATGGATCTGAAAACAGGCGAATCGCGTCAGCTTACCGAGGCCGCGGCTCTGGATCCGGCGACGCTTTCCCTGCTTCCCGATGACCGCGGTTTCCTATATTGCGACGGCGCCAGCTTGCGCCTGGCACAATGGAACGGCCGCGAGCGTGAAATCTGTCCAGCGGAGGTGCGGCTGGGCGGTATTCAGGTCTCTGACGACGGCCAGCATGCCAGTTTCGCCGATGGACTCCGCGTGAAGCTGGCCGGCCTGGGTCCCAAACCGGCTCTCACCACGCTGTTCACCGCCCCCGGTCCCATCCGCCTGGCCGCGATTCGCCCCAAGCGGAGCCAAGTCCTCTACATCCGGGAGAATGGCGCCCCGTGGTTGGTGAACTTTGACGGACAGGGAAACCGGCCCCTGAAACTCGATCCGATCCCCAACGCGCAACCTGCAACGATTGAGTGGACTCCTCAGGGCCGAACGGTGTGCTATTTGCGCGGAAATCAGCTTCGCGAAATCACTCCGGATGAAAACGCCGACACATTGATTGCCTCCACCAGCCAGTTCGCGGGATTCGGCATCAATGGGGACAGCTCCGTTTTCGTCGGCGCGAGCCGGAGCTTAGCCTCGCCGATGGTACTGCTGCTGTTGCGGGTGACCCGGCGTGAGTTCACGCTTTGCGAGCACCATGCGACCGACGCCTCGGCTGTGATGCCGCTCTTCACACCTAATAGCCAGAGCATCCTATTCCAAAGCGACCGCCACGGCAAGCCCGCCATCTACCGGATGCGCGTCGATAAGCTGGTGGAATCCACCGACTCCGAAAGCGCGGCGTAGTAGATTAAACAGGTGCCTATCCGGCGTTGGCTGCTCGCATCCGCGGTGATTCCGCTCCTTTCCTGCAACCGCCAGGAAGCCGTGCACGCCAAGCAGGAAGCGCCACCGGTGGAAATTTCCGCTCAGCGGGTGACGCTGAAACAGGTCACGCGCAATGTGGAAGCGGTAGGCTCGCTATTCCCGTTCGAGGAAGTGACGGTCAGTTCGGAGATTGAGGGCCGCGCTGTAGAAGTGACAGCCGACCTTGGGGACTCCGTTGCAGCCAATCAGGTTCTTGTTCGCATCTCGGACGAGGAACAGCGCTACCTTTTGGCCCAAAATGAAGCGCAATTGCGGCAGGCGCTTGAAAAGCTCGGGTTAAAAGCGGAGAACGAGAAGGTCAAAGACCTGAAGCAGACTCCCGAGATGCGCCGCGCCCAAGCAGACCTGACCGATTCCGAGCAGCGCTTCAAGCGAACGCGCGACTTGGTTGCTCAGGGAATCGGGTCGCGGCAGGATCTCGACCAGGCCCAGGCCAAGTACCTATCGTCGCAAGCCGAATACGAAACGGCGCTCAACACCACGCGCAATCTGGTGCAGGAAGTGGAACGAACCCGGGGCGTGGTGGAATTGCAGCGAAAGAAGCTGCGCGACACAACCATCCGGGCGCCGTTCGCCGCTCAGGTGAAAGAACGAATGGTGAACGTAGGAACATACCTGAAGCCCAGCACCCCGGTTTTCACGCTCGTAAAAACGAACCCCATTCGGATGCGGATCGAAGTTCCGGAGCGGATGGCGCCCTGGCTCCACACCGGCCAGATAGCCGATGTCGGGCTGGAAGCGTTTCCCAATCGCCTGTTTCACGGCAAGGTCTGGCGAATCTCGCCTACCGTGGATCAGGCCAAGCGCACCTTCGTGGTGGAGGCCCTAATTGAAAACGGACGAAACGAACTGAAGCCGGGCTCCTACGCGAAAGCCGTTGTACATACGTCGCGAACCGATTCCATCAAGCTGGTTCCCGTCGCCGCATTGAATTACGTTTTCGGCGCCAATAAGGTCTACGTCGTGCGAAATAACAAAGTAGACGCACGGGAGGTAAAAGTGGGCGATCGCTTCGGCCCGAGCGTGGAAATCGCGGACGGAGTGAAGGAAGGCGAGGAAGTGGCCACCTCGCAGTTAGGAAAACTGGAAGGCGGCACTCGCGTTCACGTAACCAGCACCATCCCGTGAGCTAATTCCTGGCGGATTGATCCTTCGGCTCAGCCAGATAGCCCTTGATCTGGTCCTTCCGAACTTCGTTGACGATGATTTCGTACGGCTGCCTTGCGCGGGCCATCAAGAATTGAATCGGTTCATTCACGGTGCGGTCCTTCTTCTCCGTCTTCTTATCGTCGGCAACCAGTTCAAACGTAAAGCGATTGCGTTTCGGATCCGCTTTCTTCAGCAGGAGCGTCACGTTCCCGACCCGCTGCGGCGTTTTTCCCTTGGGCAGAGTGAACTCTACGTAGTTGCGTTCCCCCAGCCTCTTCAGCATCGCGAGTTCTTTGCCGTTCGTTGCGACATAGCCGCTTGTCACCCCCAAGTCCCCCGTCACCTTCTTCAAATCCGAGATTGTGCGGTCCAGGTTCGATTGCGTTGCCGCTACCTGAGTCTTTACCGTGGTCACGTCTCCCGATACGTCGGCGATCTTGGCATTCGCGCTTGTCGCCGCCTCTTTCACTTCTGTAAGTTCTCCGGCGACCTTCTCCGTCCGCGCCGTCTGGACCTGTTGCGCCTGCTCCAGTTTCCTGGACTGCTGTTCGGTATACGTCAGCGCTTCCCGTTTGGCTTGGCTGGCCGCCTGGTTGGCTTGTATTCTCGCGGCCTCCAGATCGCCTTTCAGCGATTCCAAATGTTTGCGGCTGTTGGCGACAACCTGAGTTGAGCTTTCTTTCAGGTCCTCCACCTGCGCCTGAAGTGCGGCGCTCGATTTCGCCTGATCCGCTTTCAGATCGTGAAGCTGAACAAATAGGTACACATTTGAAAGCAGCAGCGCGGCTAATGCACCGCCCACCAGCCCGGTTCGCACGTTCGACCTGCCGGATTCCGGTGGAACAGTATACGCAGTGGGTTCACTCATATCAAAATTATAGATGGTGACAAACGGGTTTCAGGTTACCTGGAAAGCTCAAAGCCGGCGCCGCGCACCGCCGGGATGGCTTCAATGCCGTAGATTCCGCGGATCGTTTGGGCCAGCGCAGCCGATTGCAGCGGTTCGCCATGCACCAGAAATACTTTCTTCAGAGTTGAGGTCATCGGCTGAATCCAGGCGATCAGCTCGTCCCGGTCCGCGTGTCCGCTGAGGGCCTGAAGACTGGTGATTTCAGCCCGCACGTGCCGCGGCTCGTTTAAAATGTTCACCTGCGGAACGCCATCCAGCAGCTTGCGCCCGAGGGTGTTCACTGCCTGGTAGCCGGTAATCAACACCGTATTCCGCGCGTCTTCAACGTTATTCTTCAGGTGGTGCAGCACTCGTCCGGCTTCACACATTCCGGATGGCGAGATCACGATATACGGACCTTGCCGGGTGTTGAGCTTCTTGGATTCCTCCGTGTCGCGTACGTATTGGAGATCGCCGAAACCGAACGGGTCGCCCGCGGCGAGCATCTGTTTCGTCTCCTCGTCAAAGCACTCCGGATGCGCGCGATAGACGGCCGTAACGTCCACGGCGAGCGGGCTATCGACAAACATGGGCACCTTCGGAATGCGGCCTTCGCTTGAAAGCTGATGAAGCAGCAGCACCAGTTGCTGCACGCGTCCCACGGCAAACGCGGGAACAACCAAACGCCCGCCGCGTCCGACGGTTCTGTTTACGACTTGCTCCAGCTTGTCGATGACAGTGTTTTCTTCATCATGAAGCCGGTCCCCGTACGTACTTTCCAGGATCAGGTAATCGACGGGAGGCAGCGGATCCGGATCGCGAATGATGGGTAGACCGGGGCGCCCCACATCGCCGGAAAACGCCAGCTTGACCCCATCGCTTTCGAGCACCATGGTGGACGACCCTAACATGTGGCCGGCATCGAAACATTTGTACTGCAGCGCATCGCTGAGCTTCGTGGTCTCGTAATACCGCACCGGGTGAAACAGGGGCATCGTAGCCGCCGCATCCGCCTGAGTGTAGAGGGGCACGACGGGAGGGTCGCCCGGGCGGGCGTGCCGGGCCAGAAATTTCGCGTCCTGCTCCTGTATGTGGGCGGTATCGGCCAGCATGGCGCGGCACAGGTCCACCGTGGCCGGCGTCGCATAAATCGGATTGTGAAATCCGTTCTTGACCAGCAAGGGCAGATTGCCGCTGTGATCGATGTGCGCATGGGACAGAATCACCGCTGCGAGGGACGGCGGCGGAAATGGAAAGTTCCGGTTCTGTTGTTCCGCTTCCCGGCGCCGTCCCTGGTACATTCCGCAGTCCAGCAGGTAATCTTTTCCGCCCGCGGTCACTTGATGCATCGACCCGGTTACATCACCCGCGGCGCCCCAAAACGTTATCTTCATCCCGGTCGATGATGCCATATTGACCATCCCGGGAGCAATTGTCAGTAATAGAGTTTCAATGCAAACTGCAATTGGCGCGGGGAACTGAGGGTAGAGGTTACGATGCCTCCCGAAGCCGTGTCGATATTTGTTCCCGGAGCGGAAAAGCTTGGAGTGTTCGTCAGATTGAAAGCTTCCGCGCGGAATTGAATGCGAATGCGCTCGCTCGGCTGAAACTGTTTGAACAGCGAAAGATCCAGATTCTTGAAGCGGTCTTCCCGAAGGATGTTGCCGCCTGAGTTTCCGTAGGTGAAATTTGCAGGGATCGCAAACGCGGTTTTGTCGAACCAGTTCGAGGGCTTGGGATTCTCCAGCTTCCCGGACGCAATCCGGTTCGGGCGCTGGCCGCCGATGCCGGTATTCGAGACGTCGCGCGAGATGGTGGGCGTGAACGGACGGCCGCTCCTCAAAATGAGGATGGTTTGCAGTTGCCAACCGCCCAGCAGAGCATTCGTAACGGTACGGACGTTAGACAAATAGCTCTTGCCTTTGCCGAAAGGCAGCGAGTAACTGGCGCTGAGCGCAAGATTGTGCGGAATGTCGAAAGAGGAGAGGGCCCGCTCATACGCATAGTCGCCGCCCACGGCAGGCGTGTTCGCCGTCGAGAAACTCTTTGAGTATGTGTAAGAGACCAGATACCAGAAACCACTCGAAGCGCGCTTCTCAAACTTTGCCTGAAGGGATTGGTAGCTGGTTGTGTTGTCCTGACCGTTATAAGTGATCGCGCCGAACAGCGGATAGGGACGGCGAGCCTGAATCGCGCCGGGGCCTGCCGGAGGGTCATTGATGGGGTTTCCCTCATAGAGATTGACGCCTTGGTTTGCCACGTAGTTTACTTCCAGAACAGAGGTAAACGGCAATTGCCTCTGGATCCCGAAGCTCCAGTGCTGATCGTAGCCGAAAGGCATATGCGGGTATCCGCCGGCAAGCGAAGGATTCGTAGTCGCGCCGCCTATCGGACGGCCGGAGAAGAAGTTCGCGAACGTGCGATTCGTGCCGTCATTGAACACGGTTTCGTTCAACTGGTAGGGAACCATGTTGTGGTTCACCCGGTTGCCGCTGCTTTCCACTTCGTAGAAAATACCATAGCCGCCGCGGATGACTGTCTTGTCATCCAGAGGCCGCCAAGCGAATCCGAAGCGCGGCGCCCACTGGCTCTTATCCGTTGCTGTGCAGTTGGCGGCCAGGCCCGCCTGGCTGCAAGTCTGGATCAGATTGCCGAACAGAGCATAGGCCGTGGGCGCTGCGAATTGGGCGCTTAGGTCGATGGCTTGTACCGCAATCGGCTTGGGCGAATTCGGCAGAAACGTGCCGACTTGGCCTTTATACCCTTCGAGCCAGGGCGAATACTCGTAACGAAGGCCAAGATTCAGGGTGAGACGGCTATTCACTTTGTAATCGTCCTGGACGTAAAAATGATAGTAGTTGGCCATACCGCCGAAGGTATCCGCGGCAAAGTTCCTGCCAACGGAAAAAGGCACTCCCAGAAGAAAGTCGGCGAATGCGTCTCCGGTGCCGACGGGCCGCGCCGCGTTCTGCGTAATGCTGCCGTTAAAAGTCCACTGCCCTTCATACACGCCACTGTCGGTGAAGAGCGGAACCCATCGCTTGATTTGCGTGCCGAACTTGTAAATATGATTGCCTTTCACCCAGGTAATGCTGTCGCTGAGATCGTAGGTTTTCAGGTCCTGCGTTTTCGGGCGCTGATCGAATGTGGAGCCGCTCAACCCGCCATAGCCGCTAAACGAAAAGTCGGGAAAGGAACCGGCCACGCCCGGACGATGGCCTGTGGTTTCGAAGCCGGGCACTCCCGCCTCCGCGTAGAAGTCCTTCCCCTGTAGAAACGCTCCCAGGTTGATCCTGTTTGGGAGATAACTGAATCGCGCCTCATTGATGATTCGCGGGGAAAGATTGCTGATCAGCGCGCCCGCCACGTTTTGGCCGCGAGTGTTCAGCGGAGCATACCCCAAGCCGGGGAACGCGTTTGGATCACTCTCCTTGTAGTTCACAAAGCTCCAGCGCACGAAAGCGCGGTGATTGTTCGATATGGTTTGATCCACTCGAAGGGTGAACTGGTCCTGATCCAGGGCTTGCGAAGGGCCGAAGATGGCGCGGTTGCCGGAGTTCGGATCGGGTATGTATTTAGCGAAGAAAAGTGCTTGCGGAGACACCCGGCTCGCCGGGATCATGTTGCCGGGGAATGGGAGCTTGGTAAGCGGATCGTAAATTGTATTTAGGGTTGGGCTGCTGAAGTCGCCTCTCTTCTCCGCGGTGGACGGTACCAGGTTGTTGAACACCTGCCCGGCGCGCTGGCGCATGCCTTCGTAATTGGCGAAAAAGAAGGTGCGGTTCTTGCCGTTGTAAAGTTTCGGGATGGATAACGGACCGCCAATTCCTCCGCCAAACTGATTGCGCTTCAAGATATCGCGTTGCAAAGCGAAGAACGCGCGCGAATCGAGCTTGTCATTGCGCAGAAATTCAAAGAGTACGCCGTGATAGCTGTTGGTTCCGGATTTGGTGCTTCCGTTCAGGACGCCGCCCGCGTTACGGAATTCCGCCGTGTACTCACTCTGCTGGATCTGAAATTCCTGCAGGGCGTCAATGGACGTCTGGATCAGCGTGCCGCCCTGATGGTGGTCGGTAACGTCGACGCCATCCAGATAAAAGGAAGTCTGCGTGCCGCGCACGCCGCTGATCGCGGTACCGGATTCGTAGTTTGCGCGAATGCGGAGCAGGTTTCCCGAGCCGGGCAGGAGCGCGGCGCCGGGCGTGAGCCGGGCCAACTCGTAATAGCTCCGGCCATTAAGAGGCAAGTCGACAATCTGCTGATTGGTAATCTCCTGTCCAAGCGTCCCCGATTCGGTGTTTAAGAGCGGCGCGGTGGAGGAAACCTCAATCTTGGTAGCCGTTTCGCCGATGCGCATGGCCACGTCGACGCGCGCGGATTGGCCAACAATCACCTCCACGTTCTTCGCTTCCGCCGACGCAAAGCCGGCTGCTGTAACCTCGATAGTGTAAAAGCCGGGATCGGCTGGCGTTAGAACGAAATCTCCGGCGCTATTCGAGGTGAGGGTCTGAATCTGATTCGTGCCATTGTTTGTGATTGTAACCGTCGCATTCGGGATCACAGACCGGTTTGGATCCGTGATGGCGCCGACAATGCGTCCCGCCTGCACCTGCGCGAAACAGGCGCTTGCGGATACGGTCAGTAACAAAAAGAGTCTCATCGCTTCCGTTCTCCCAAATTCCAGAAATCCATTCGTCGATTCACGATTCATCGAGGACTATATGCAGTTTGCCGGTCTGTGTCAATTAGAAGCACATGCAAGCAACTGCCTAAATAAGTGTGAGACGATCCCGCCTCCGCGAATACTGAGTTACCGAATACGTGCTGCGTGCGGTCTTACTTCTGGTTACTACCGCATTGCTGAACGGGCAGCAGACCCAGATCGGCACAGCTCCGTCCTACACGCCGGTCCCAAGGCCTTTCCTGAAGAGCCAGGGGTTGGCGGGCGGCACGGTCGCCGTCGATTCGTGGATCGACACCTCCAGCCGCACCGGCGTAGCAAGCTCTTACCTGAACACCTTTTTGCCATCGTCATTCGTACTGCCGGGTTGGATTGGCAACACCGGAACGGGCGATGCTGGTTCCACCACACAGGCTTACCGGGATGCGGTTCTGCTACGGATCAACTGGTTTCGCCAAATGGGGGGCGTTCCCACGCCGATTGCGTTCTCAACCAGCTTCAACAGTGGTGACCAGCAGGCCGCTCTGATGATGAGCGTCAATGGCCAGCTCAACCATTCGCCTCCTTCCTCTTGGACCTATTTCACCGCCGCGGGCGCAGACGCTGCCGCGCGTTCCAATCTCTGCCTGGAAATACCCTATCTCAGTGACCCGGGTTGCGTCGCGCAGTACATGCAGGATTATGGCGCCAACAACCCCGAAGTGGGGCATCGCCGCTGGCTCCTCTATCCGCAGACCCGGGATATGGGTACCGGCGACGTGCAGCCACCCTACCCGCTGGCATTCGCCAATGCTCTTTGGGTTCTGGATTCGCACTATTACGATGCGCGCCCCTTGACGCGGGACGGCTTCGTTGCTTGGCCGCCGAAGGGTTACGTTCCCTATCAAATCGTACCGGGCCGGTGGTCGTTCTCCTACCCCGGAGCCGATTTCACCAATGCCATCGTGACTATGCAGCGCAATGGCGGCCCGGTCTCTGTCAGGCAGGAAACTCCACAACAGGGTTATGGCGAGAACACGGTTGTCTGGATACCGGACAACATCGATCCCAGCGTGAGCACCCGCTGGCCCGCGCCCGCCGCCGATACGCCGATTACGGTTACCGTCTCGCGTGTCTTGGTTTCAGGGGTGGACACCACGTTCAACTACGCGGTGACTGTATTCGACCCGGTAGAAGGATTCAATATTTCAGGCCACATCGTAACCGGCGGCTCGGCGCTCGGCGGCGTGACCGTAACCCTCAATGGGGGGCTGGCTGCCGTCACGGACGCCACGGGCGCATACGTTTTCGGAGCCCTGCCCGGCGGCACGTACCTGGGAACCCCCTCTTTACCCGGATTCGCTTTTTCGCCTCCCAGCCGCTCGGTCGCAGCAACGGCCGCTAATGTCGATTTCACGGCTGTTGCTTGCGACTATTCGGGTATCGGCGGCAACTTCTCCGCCGCGGCTCGCTCCGGTACGGGAATCTACACGTACCCCCTAGCTCCCGGCTGCACCTGGACAGTAACAAGCAGCGTGCCGTGGCTGACCGTTGACCCGTCGACTACATCCGGGACCGGACCCATAACGATCAATTACCGCTTCACTACAAATTATGGGACAGCCCGCACCGCCGTGCTTACGCTAAACGCCGCGGCGTCGCTTATAGCGGCGCCGGTTATTCAATAAACAAAACACTGAACGCCTTTCTGTGGTTCTCACGTGAACGCGACGGGAAGCATGTGCCATACTAGTGGCCCGTCTCAGGAAGATCGTTAGCATGGCAGGATTCTGCGGCGGACGTCGGTGTACTTCCATTTGAAAGGGCGAGCGGTTTT
>JALYXI010000343.1 GCA_030947245.1 Acidobacteriota bacterium | reverse complement strand
CCACTATCTCGACCGCATTCCGGCGCATGCCGCCGTCGGAGAAGGCGTGGAGTTGGTGAAACAGGCTAAAAAGCGCTCTGCCGCCGGGTTTGTAAACGCAATCCTTCGTAAAATCCCCAGGCAAGCGCCCGTCTGGCCGGATCGCTCCATCGCCCTTTCGTGCCCGGAATGGATGTTGGCCCGCTGGACCGCCTTTTGGGGAGCCGGGACTGCCGAATCGATTGCCCGCGCCGCGCTCGAAACGCCGGGGCGCTATCTCCGCTTTCCCCCGGGCGCCCCGATTCCAAGCGGCGTTCTGCCGACCGGCATCTCCGGATGCTTCGAACTTCTCGCAGGAGATCAACCTCCGCCCGGCGCGACGCTTCAGGATATCGGGTCCCAATCGATCGTGCCGCTACTCGAACTCAGGCCGGAGCACCGTTTCCTCGACCTATGCGCCGCACCCGGAAACAAGACCGCCCAAGCCTTGGAATCGGGCGCTTGGACCGTCGCCGCCGACAGCAGCCTGAAGCGCCTCCTTTCCGTCCAGGCTACCCGGGTGGTCCTGGACGCCCGCCGTCCGCTTCCTTTCGCTCCGGCCTTCGATCGAATCTTGGTCGACGCGCCGTGCTCCGGTACCGGAACCCTGGCGCACAACCCGGAAATCAAGTGGCGGCTCACTCCCTCCGCCATTGAAAAACAGGGCACCCAGCAACGCCGGATTCTGCAGCAGGCGCTTGCCTCGCTCGCCCCCGGCGGTCTGCTGGTTTATTCCACCTGCTCCCTGGAGCCGGAAGAGAACGAACAGGTAATCGAGGCAGTGGCGCCGCATCGCGTGGTCCGCACAGTCCGCCGCTTACCCGGACAGGACCCCGGAGACGGATTTTTCGCCGCCGTGTTACGCTAAAACTGTTGTAAATGGCCCAAATTGTCCCCTCGATCCTGTCCGCGGATTTTGCCCGGCTGGCCGAAGAGATCGCCCGTGTGGAGCAAGCCTCCATTTCGATGCTGCACATCGACATCATGGACGGTCACTTCGTTCCCAATCTGACCATGGGTCCTCCCGTTGTAAGGAGCATCCGTAAGGTCACGAAAGCCACTCTGGATCTGCATTGCATGATCGAAAATCCAGGCCAGTACGCGCCCCTTTTCATCGAAGCGGGCGCGGACCAGATTTCCGTTCATCAGGAAGCCTGTAGGCATCTGGACCGCACCCTCCGGCTGATTCAGGATCATGGCGCAAAGGCCGGCGTTGTGCTGAACCCGGCGACGCCGGTAGGGACTTTGGAAGACGTTCTGGATTTCGTGGACTATGTGCTGGTCATGAGTGTGAACCCCGGTTTCGAAGCTCAGAAATTCATCCCCAACTCGTTCAATAAGGTGCGCCAACTCGCCCGAATCCGGGAAGACCGCCGGCTTCGTTTCGCAATCGAAATCGATGGCGGCGTTTCGAAGGATAATGTTCAGGAGATTGTCCGGGCCGGTTGCGACTGGCTGGTGGCCGGTTCCGCTGTTTTCCACAGTGCCGATCCCGCCGCTACCGTGAAAGAAATGCAACAACTTGCCGCGGATGCGGCGTCGTTCAAGGTATAGTTTGCCGCCGTCTTCAAATGGCTCCGTATCTGCCCCAACAAATTGAGGATCATGTCTTTATACAAATTTCAGAAGAACCTGCTTTTAGTACTTGCCGCCGGAACGCTGCTCACTTCCTGCTTCCACAAGAAAAAGTACGAAAACCCGATTACCAAGGACACGGTTCAACCCGATAAAGTGCTCTTCGACCGCGCCATTGGCGACGTGGAGCATGGCCGTTTTGAAGTGGCCCGCCTGACCCTGAACACCCTGATTAACACCTATGACACCAGCGAATACCTGGCGAAGGCGAAACTGGCCATCGCCGATAGCTGGTATCGCGAAGGCGGCGCGCATGGCTTGGCGCAAGCCGAAGCCGAATACAAGGATTTCATCCTGTTCTACCCGACGATGGAAGAGGCCGCCGAATCCCAGTGGAAGGTATGCCAGATCCATTACAAGCAAATGGAAAAAGTGGATCGCGATTCCTCTCAGGCCGTGCGCGCCGAAGATGAATGCAAAGTTCTTGTAGTTCAATTTCCGAACAGCAAATACGTGCCCCAGGCTCAGCAGATGCTGAGGAACACCCAGGAAGTTTTAGCTGACAAGGAGTTCCGGACAGGCGCTTTCTATCACACCAAAGGTGCCTTTCCCGCCGCCGCCAACCGGCTCAACTTCGTCGCGGAACAGTACCCCCTGTACAGCGGGGCCGCGGAAGCGCTCTGGCAGGCAGCCGATTCCTTTGAGCGCATGGGGGACCGCTTCGAAAACCAGAGTGCCGACAACTACACGCGCATCGTGAAAGATTACCCGCTCAGCAGCCATGCCGATGAGGCGAAAGAAAAGCTGACCGCGATGAAGCGTCCTGTTCCCGCCGCTGACCCGGCAGCAGTGGCCCGCATGAAGTACGAAGAGGAAAACTTCCGCAAGAACGGCATGCTCCACAACGGAATGAGCATGTTCCGCCGGGGTCCTGAGACCAACACGTCCGCTAAAACCGGCGCGCCCGCGATGCAGGTGCTCCGTCCTCCCACTCCCGTTAGCGTCCCGGCCAGCGCCGCGGGCACGGGCGGCGGCACAACAGGCACAGGCGTGGCCACCTCTTCAGACGTCAGCGCGGGCGTATCCGCCACTCCCTCCGATATCGATACCAAACCCGACGCGCGCCAGAATCCGGCAGCTACCCAACCCGGCACGCAGCCCCCCAGTTCGGAATCTTCCGCGCAGCAGGCAGCCACTGCCAGCACCACACAACCGCTTCCCACTAACCGGCCCGCGCCTGCCGCGAAGCCGAAGAAGAAGAGCAAAAAACAGTTGAAGCAGGAACAGGAAGCCGCTGCGGCCGCTTCGCAAAAACAGCAATGAGCCGCCGGGCGCTGCTGGCCGACGACAGTCCCCACGCGCAGCGCATGGGCGAGCGCATCC
>JALYXI010000339.1 GCA_030947245.1 Acidobacteriota bacterium | reverse complement strand
CCTCGGGGTCCCGTCCCATCACGTACGGATAAGGACCGAAATTCTGATCGAACTCCGGAGTATTGTATTGCACGATCGCAACGCCGCCATTCTTCACGTAATCGAGCAGCCGGCTGTTATAGGTCTTCAGTTCTTCGCGGACCGCATACGTGCGGACGCCGAGGAGGATCACGTCATAATTCGAGAGAGTTCCACTGGCAATCTCGCCCGGACTGAGAAACGTCGTCTTGACTCCCAGGTTTTCCAGCGCGGCGGGAATCTCGTCGCCGCTTCCGGCGATGTAACCCAGGCGAACGCCGGGTGCGATTTTCACGTCAACACCGGCAGTCCGGTAGGTTGCCGGTTCATAGAGGTAACTGGTTCGGAGGCCCGGGTACCCGATCGCTTGGTAGCCTTCGCGATAGAGATGCCCGTCGTAAGTGGCCACGGCGGCGAGCTGGTATTGCTTGGCGCCTAAATCCGACGGAGTGACCTGGAAGCTGACTGCGCGTTCGTCGCCATCCGCGGTCATGGAAAATTCGGCTGAAGGTGGATTGCTGGTCCATCCGGGGGGAAGGTCCAGCCGCACGCTGCCGGCAGCAGGGCCTTTCACGTTGCTATGGAGAGTGACGGAAACAGGAATCGTTTTCGCGCCGAGGGGAACAATCCCCGCCCGTGGGGCGATACTGACGCCAATCGCGGGACCCACCACTAACGGCTCCAACACTTGTCCCAGTCCCGTGATCCGCTTACTGGTTTGCACTATCTGCCCGAGCCGGATCGGTACTCCTTGATAGGAGAACTCAGCCCATCCGGCTAGCGGGTACGCGGAGTTGGGCCGGTTCAGATAGCGTGGGTCGCGAATATCGTAATAGGACTGCTCGATATCCGGCCGGCCGAAATAAGGGCGGGTAGATTTCGCGTCTGCCGGGACTTGCAATTCAAAGCGCGTATCGGAAACCTGATTTCCCACCAAAGTGCTCGGCTGAAAGCTCGGCGCCTGTATGTTCCACGCCGGATTCTTGTCCTCGGGCAGTACCTGAACGCCCGTAAGTTGGACCGGTGTGTTGCTGGGATTCACTGTATGGACCTTAATTGCAAGCTTCTGGCCGGGAATGGCAACTCGTGGCGTGTCCGGATCGCCCATGAACATGGCAAAGCGCGCATCCGGCTCTTTCTCCGGAGTCACCACGGCATCGACGGAAAGGCCAAGCGCCTCCGCCAACGCGTTATTGAACTGCGTGAGTTTCACTTCCAGTTCGAAACGGACATCGTATTTTTCCTGCTCCGGTAAGTTGCCCGACGCAACGGTTGCCAGCAGTTCTTTCGTCGCTTTCAATCCAGCCGCCAGTGCGGGAGCTATCAATTCCGGGTGAGCTGGTGAAAAGCTCCGCGTGGCTTCTTCCACCTGAGAGTTGATGTTCTTTAGCCCGGAGATCAGAAAACTCTTGTCTCCGGAATGCACCAGACTCGCGATTCCCGGTACGGAAGTATCGATTCCGTCGAAAAAGGATTCTTCTTTCCCACTCACTGGAATATTCGAGCCGAACCTATGATACGTACTGGCGACCGGACCCGCTTTGGGAATGGTTGCGCCGCCATTTTGTGATTTTTGAAAGCCCAATCCTTCACGGGCAATCTGCACGTAAGACGCCCCCAGAGCGGGGTCATAAGTTCCTTCCTGAACCGTTACATCCACGGAGTAATCCTTCTCGCCGCGTCCAAACCACGGAGTCCTGGCATAGTCCTTGACCGGGGTCCAGGGCTTCAGGCCTTCTTTGAAATGCTCGGGAAACATTTTGGGGTCACCGGCGGCTTTAAAAACCTCCTGTGCCATTGCCCCCGCGGTCTGATGGTTCCCATGCCCGTCGGTGGTTCCGCCCACGAACACCGACGTGATCACCAGGGGCCGAGTCATGCGGACTACACGCACCACGTCCGCCAACACTCGGTCCTGCGTCCATCTGGAGATCGATTCCGCTTTCGTTTTGGAGAATCCATAATCAACGACACGGGTCCAGAACTGGTCAACGCCGTAGTATTGGCCCGCCGCGAGCAGTTCCTGTGTGCGGATCAGGCCGAGCGCATCGAAATAGTTGGGCGATATTACGTTGGCTCCGCCTTCCCCGCGATTGAGGGTCAGCAGCGTGACCCGCGTACCCCGGCCTCGCGACTCTTCGACCAGCATTCCGCCGTCCTCATCATCGGGATGCGCGGTGATCATGATCAGACTGGCGCGGGTATGGAGTTTCTGCAAGCTCTGCCAAACTGCCGTAGCGCCGCGGTTGATCGGAATATCGTGGGAGACCAGCGACGGCTGAAGCGAGGACGAATAGGGAACGGCGCCGCTCAATGCCGTCCCGCCCAGCAGGATGATCAGTAAAGATTTCATGGCCGGTCAGAAATACAGCTTCAATGCAAATTGAATTTCCCTGGGATCGGTGACCGTGGAAAACGATCGTCCGAACGAGCCAATCTGCGAAGCCGCGATACTGGAACGCGGGTTGTTGAAATTCGCGTGGTTGAAAGCGTTGAAGAATTCGCTGCGGAATTCCAGTCTGGCCCGCTCGCTGAAAACGAAGTTCTTGAAAAGACTGAGGTCCACGTTTTGCAATCCGGGGCCGTGGAAAGCCCGTGGAGCACAGTTGCCGAACGTACCCGGCGCCGGTTGAGAGAATGCGGCGGGGTTCAACCAAAAGCCTGGACCGCCGTTCACGTAAAGATTGGGATCGTGGGTGATTCCCGCGTAAGGGTCTCCTGTGCAGTTGGCGCGGCTCGCGTGGTTGCCGCCCGTCTGGCTGAGATCGGGGGCGGTCACGGTGAAGGGGGTCCCGGTTTGCACCGTCACAATGGAGTTTAATTGCCATCCCCCGATCAGGCGGCTCGCGATCCCATCGCCGTTCAACACATAACCTCCCCTGCCAACGGGCAGTTCGTAGCTGGCATGGGCCACAAACCGGTGCTCGGTGTCGAACGGCGAGAACCCACGTTCCAGGCTGTAGTTATAGGCGTTTTCCGGAGTGGAGCCGCCTGTCAGATTGTCGACAAAGTTCGCCAGGTTCTTGCTCCACGTGTAACTGATTCCGAACAACAGGCCCCGGCTGTAGCGATGCCGCAAGGAGACCAGGAGGGCGTTGTAAGAACTGGTGCCATCATTTGTTGCAGTTTCCAAAAAGGCATGCTGGCCGCCACTGTTGAGATTCGGGTATGGGAACGCAACAGCGGGAACTCCGCTTGAGCTAAACCCGGTGACGAACCCCTGATTCGCGTCCCGCAGCCGCTGCAGCTTGTGACCGAAGTTGCCGACGTAGGTTAGGTCCAAGACATCGTTTGTGTCCAGTTGAAACTGAGGCCCGAAGCTAATCTGGTGTACGTATCCGGTGCGCTGGTTTGGATCTTGTGCGCGAATCTGTAGTTTCGTCAAATCGACCAGAGCAGGGGTAAACTGCGATGCGGGAAAACCGTTCTTCAATTGGAAGATGGTCGAGCCCGACCCGAGCACTTGGCTCAATTGCGCGTCAATGACAAACGGCGGATTCAAAGCCAGCACAGCCTCGGAGCCAATCCGGTTGGAATGTTGGTAGAATAGGCCGTATCCGCCGCGGAGCACGACCCGGTCCAGCGGCTGGTAGCTGAAGCCGATCCGGGGCGCGAAATCGTTTTTGTCCGGATGAATCAGCGAGCGTTGGTACCAATCGCCGTCGGTCGCCGTGACTAAGCCGCCGCCATCGGCGCCGGTAAAATTGGCCAGTGCATTCTGATGGTTGAGCAACGGCGAAAACAATTCGTAACGCACGCCGTAATTCAGGGTCAGGTTCCGTTTGATCCGCCAGCTATCCTGCGCGAAGAAGCTGTGCCCAATCTGGTAATTGTGCACCACCGTCGGGGTTGTGAAACGGACGGAGTCGATGTCGCCCAGAAGAAAATCGGGCACGCCGAAGCCGCCGTTATTCGTGTAGATCCCGTTGGCGCTGATCTCTCCCTGCGGTGAACGGATATCCAGAAAGTTGTTGCTCGTATGGCGGTACTCGTAACCGAATTTGAAGCTGTGTTCGCCTTTCAGCCAACTCAGGGTATCCAGCAGTTGCCATACTTGCGAAACCTGAAACTGAGGTCTCCAGGGAGACGAGCCTAGACGCTGCAATCCATTGATATTGATGGGGGGTAAACCCGCGGCGTTCGGACTCGACGGGATCCCGGTTAAACCATAATCTCCGGCAAGTGACTTTCCGACCGCGAGGCCGATGGGATCGGAATGCGCATAATCGCGATTGAATCCGCCGCGCACCTCATTCAGGAGAGAACTGGAGAGCGATTGAGTAAGAGCCAAGGCCACGGATTTTCCCCGAATCCGGTATTGCGTCGCGAAGTTGCCATTTCCGGCTATCGGATCGGATGTCCAGGGCGAGTCCTGGCGGTCCACGGTGTAGTCGCTGAAGCGCCCGAAAATTCGATTATTTTGATTCAGGTTGTGATCGATCCTGGTGTCCCAGGAATAGGTATCGTTCGGAAGTGAGTACTGGAATTGGTAGTTCGGGCTGCCGGTAAAACTGCCCGGCCGGCCAAGCTGCGCGATCGCCGACGGGATGTTCGGGTTCGGGAAGAGGGCAAGCAGTTTCGCCCCCACAGGGTCAATGCAACCGGGCGCGATGATGTTTCCGCTTATGCAACCGCTTTGGCCCGCGATACCGGTGTTGGTGAGCACCTGCTTGAGTTCCGTAAAATTCCCCGTTTTCATGAGCGGCGTGGGAACTGTCGAGGTGGTGGAGGTGGCTTTGCGGCTTGTGAATTTCTGATAGTCCGCGAAGAAAAAGGTCCGGTTCCTGATTACCGGGCCGCCAAACGTGCCACCGTACTGGTTTTGACTGAAACGTCCCCGCTGAGCGCCGTTCGCATTATTGAAAAATGAATTAGCGTCGAGCTTCGAATTCCGGAGAAATTCCCAAACGTCACCGTGGAACTGATTTGTCCCTGATTTCACAGTTGCATTGATGACCGCGCCTGCGGAGGTGCCAAACTCGGCTGAATACGTGCGGGTTTGAACCCGAAACTCCTGAATCGCGTCCGGTGGAGGCTGCACCGCCTGCACAGATCCCTCCTGCAGGTTTGTCGAGCCCGAGTTGTTGTCCACGCCGTCGAGCGAAAAGTAATTTTGCGTTTCCAGATTTCCGTTGGAACTGAACCGGTCCGGCGCCTGGTTGTTCGGGTTCGTGTAATTCTTCTCGATCCCCGCTTCCAAGAGAGCCAGGTCGGCGTATCGTCTGCCATTCAACGGAAGGTCCCGGATCGGCCGTTGGGCGACCACTCCGCCCACATCCGCTGTTTGCGTCTCGAGCAGGGGTGAATCGGCCAGGACCTCGACGGTCTGGCTGGAGTCGCCGATTTTTAGAACGAAGTCCACCGAGGGGCGTGATTGCACATCGATGACAATGTTGTTCCGGACCTGAGGTGCGAAACCTCGCGCGGAAACTTGAACCGTATAGGCGCCGGTCAGCAGAGCATTGAACTGATATTCCCCGGAGTTGTTGGTGATGGTCTCCCGCCTGACGCCTGTCGCAGCATTGGTGAGCGCGACCGTCACATTGGGAATCGGGGAATTGGTGGGGTCCTGAACTGTCCCTACAATCGAGCCGGTATCGGTTTGGGCGACTGCAGTGGAAATCAGTACAAGGGTATAGAAAAAACTAATCAGCTGCTTCATCTTGTTCTCCCAAGTGCATCTACCAATCAACCGGAGACAGGCCGGAGTTGAGTGCCTGAGTCGGTCGAATTGGACCAACGTCGATTCATAAGACTATTCCGACCTGCGCTGCTTGTCAACGAATCGGCAGGGATTGACACAATCCGCTCGCGTAGCTGGCGCTCCTGAGGGCTTCTAAAGATGGGAAGAAAGGCCTACGTTACCGGTTCCGTGGCCCGCAATTCCGCCGCCCGATCCTCGGGAATCGTGTCACTGAGAAACGTACCGGCCCCGGTTTCCACGCCCGCCAAATACTTTAACTTTGTCGCGCTCCTCTGAATCGGGAAAAACTCAATATGGAAATGAAAGTACGGGTGCTCTCCGCGCACGGGATCCTGCCGGACAATCATCATCAGCGGCATCTGCGAGTGGTAGAGGTTGTCGTACTTGCGGCGCACAACGTTCAGCATTTGCGCAAGCTCGGTTTTCTCCTGGTCCGAAAGCCCGGCAAGGCGAGGCACATGCCGCTTTGCATAGATCTGAATCTCAGACGGAAACCGCGCCGCGTAGGGAACAAAGGCCGTGAAGCCCCCGTTCTCTGCGACAACGCGCCGCCCGTCCGCCTTCTCGGCTTCGAGCAAATTACAATACAAACATTCGCGTCGCTTCGCGAAATACTCCGACGCCGCATTCAACTCGCGTTCTACATAAGGAGGAACGAACGGGAATGAATAAATCTGGCCGTGCGGGTGCGGCATGGTCACTCCGATCGCAACGCCCGTATTCTCAAAGATGTAAACAAGCGCGATGTCCGGGTTCTTCCAAAGTTCTTCGGACCGGCTGGTCCACAGATCGATCACCAGGCGCCAGTGTTCCGGGCTCAATTGCGAAGGAAGCAGGTTGTGGTCGGGAGAGTAGATGACCACGTCGCAAGCGCCGCGGGCTCCTGTGGTGCCCAATAAATCATCCGCGGCCCGCGGATCGAACGGTTCGGAATCAGGCGAAAAAGCAGGGAAATCGTTCGGATACAGGAATACGTCATAGTGTTCCGGCACCTTGCCGGAACCGGGGTCAAAAGGACAATAGTTCTTCGGCATCTGGGGGCGATCCTGGCGGTTCGAAGCCACCGCTACCCACTCCGCCAGAATCGGGTGCCATCGCAAATCGTTCATGGTCAAAAGCTCCGCACGCCCATCGCCATAACGTCATCGACGCGCATCGTTTCTTTCACCACAAACGGCTCTCCGTAACGGCAGCCGATCAGGTTCCCGTAATGGCGCGCTGTCGCGCCCAGCCGTTCGCGAATCTCCGGCTCATCCGGGAACAGGCTGCTCCCTTCCTGGTTCGCGCCATACTGAGACCGGTAGCAGAACAGCGCTTGCATGCGCCTTTCGAATTGCGCGGAGATGTCGACCACAAACGAAGGCTTCACATTGGCATAGAGCGAGGCGTAAAGAATCTTTTCGGGCCGGTGAGCCTCCGTGT
This sequence comes from Acidobacteriota bacterium, assembly GCA_030947245.1. Taxonomy (GTDB): domain Bacteria; phylum Acidobacteriota; class Terriglobia; order Bryobacterales; family Bryobacteraceae; genus JALYXI01. The sequence continues at coordinate 610 of JALYXI010000339.1, read as the reverse complement.
AGGGGTCCAGCTTCTTCAACCCGGCCAGAAAGCAGCCCTCATACGCCATTTCCGCCGCGCGGTAATGGTCCGGATGGCGCGCCTCCCAATAGGGCAGGATCACAACGCGCGGGCGAAGTTCGCGAATCCGCGACGCAATGGTGATGCGCCCCGCCAAAGCGTTTTCCAGGCGCGCATCCGGCATGTGAAGATTCTCGCGATGAGCCACAAGCATCCGCTCCGCAGCCTGCTCCGATTCCGAAACACGAAGCTGCGGAGTGCCCCGCGTTCCCATGTCACCCGCGGTCAGGTCAATGATCGCGGTACGGTATCCCGCTTCCGCGGCGCGGATCAGTGTCCCTCCGCAAGTCTGCTCCACGTCATCGGGGTGGGCTGCCAGGGCCAGCAGGTCCACCGCCGCGCGATTTACCAGGTGACCGTCCCCCGGCGAATGTATGGCCTGTTGGTTCCCAGCAGATTCACCAGAACCATACCAGCCAGGAAGCCGCCGATATGCGCGAACCACGCCGTGCCGCCCTCGCTCAGGCGCGTATCGCCGCCGGTCCCCACGCCATTGAATACCTGCGTCAGAAACCAGTAAGGCAGAAAGAAAAGAGCCGGGATTTCGATA
>JALYXI010000338.1 GCA_030947245.1 Acidobacteriota bacterium | reverse complement strand
TCACTATGGTGAATCCCTGTGCGGTAAAGGGACTCGACGTCTTCCTCGGGCTCGCCCACGCAATGCCGGAACTGCAGTTTGCCGCGGTTCCTACCTGGGGCGCGAGCGAGGAAGAACTCGCGCAGTTGCGCGGGGCCCGCAATGTGACCTTGCTGGAACCGGTCGACGACATTGCGGGCATTCTGGCGCAGACGCAGACCATGCTGGTGCCGTCCTTATGGGCGGAAGCGCGCTCCCGCATGGTGATGGAAGCCATGCTGCGAGGCATACCCGTTCTCGCCAGCGACGTGGGCGGGTTGCGCGAAGCGAAATTGGGCGTTCCTTACCTGCTTCCCGTCCAACCGATTACGCGGTATCAGGCTGCCATGGACGCCAACATGGTCCCGATTCCCGTGGTTCCGCCACAGGACATTGGGCCTTGGGTGGCCGGACTGCGGCGGCTGACGCAAGAGGAAGCGCACTGGAAGCAGCTAGCCAAAGAATCCCATGCAGCCGCATTGGATTACCTCCGCCGGCTGACGGTCGATCCGTTCGAAGCGTATTTGAAGCAGTTGATGGCGCAGCCGAAGAAGGTGGCCGTGGAGAAAGCGCAGCCTGCCGCGTTGTCGGCGGATAAGAAGAAGCTGCTTGCGTTGCGGTTGAAACAACGTGCGGCCGGGGCTTCCTTGCAATCCCGCTGGTTTCCCCGCTGCGACGCTGAGGACCGGAGGCTTCGCTTATTCTGCTTTCCTCATGCGGGCGCGGGGGCGGTCGCTTATCGCGCTTGGGGCTCGACACTCCCCGGGATCGCGGTTTGTCCCACGCTGTTACCGGGGCGTGAAGACCGTGGCTCGGAAGCTTTCCTTGAGAGCATGCCGGAACTGATCCACGCGCTGCATCAGGCGATCCGTCCGTTCCATGGGCCGTTCGCGTTCTTCGGGCACAGCATGGGCGCGGGTATTGCATTTGAGCTTGCGCGGGAACTGAGACGCTCCGGCGGGCCGATGCCTGTAAAACTGATCGTGTCCGGAGCCCGAGCGCCCCAGTACCGGGTAAACCGGCAACCCGGGCCGGAGCCGGATGATGAGCGGCTGATCGGGGAAATCCGCGCGCTGCAAGGCTTGCCCGATGAGCTTCTCCCGCTGGCTTTGCCGGTACTGCGGGCGGACACGCGCCTGTATCGCAACTACACCTACCAGCCGGAGCAACCACTCGCGATTCCGATTTTTGCGTACGGCGGAACCGAAGACCCGAATGTGTCCCGGGAGCATCTGGAATCCTGGAGCGCGCAAACTTCGGTTGCCTTTGTGCGCCGGGAATTCCCGGGAGGCCATTTCTACCTGCGCAGTGACGAGCAAGGCTTCCTGAGAACTCTGTGGCAGGATCTTCAACCCGGAGCGCGGTATTTTCAACCGGGAGCGCAGCATATTCAACCGGGTACAACGGGCGATTCGTAGTCCGCTTCGTCCATCGCTTCGCGGCGCCGGGGCTCGCGAAGCTTGCCACGCAAGTCAGCCCATAGCCAGAAGATGGATGTGGAAGCGCTGAGGCATCCCGCAATCACGCCCACAGTGCGGATGGAAACGTAATCCGTCGCTGCGCTGGCCAGCGCGATCGAGACCATCATGGCCCCGTTCAGCATCATATCCGTGATGGAAAAGATGCGGCCGCGCAGGCGGTCCGGCACGTGGGTCAGCAGCATGGTCCGGTTCAGGACATTGGTGGAACCCATCGCGATGCGCGACACACCGATGAACAAGGAGGAGAGCCAGATGTTCGGCATCAGCGCGTAGGCGATATACGCGGCGCCATGCAACAGATAGCCGATGCCGACAGCCTTCTTGTACCCTTTGAAGCGGAGGCGCGCACCGAGCCGGTGAGCGACGATACCGCCGGCGACAAGTCCCAAGCCCGCGGCGCTCCAGATGATTCCGATTCCGGCCGGTCCCCGGTTGAACACGACCTCTCCGAAGAGAGTGAACAGTACTTGCGCCGCGCCGCCTCCGCTGGCCCAACCTACATAGGAAAAACCAATAGCCAGAATCAGAGGAGTGGCGCGCATGTACGCGATGCTTTCCCGGAAGTCTTTCCAGAACTCACCCGCGCTATGGTCCGCCAAGTGCAGCCGGCCGGGCCGGAAATGCCCTTCGGGGGAACGGAGCATGAAGATGGAAAAGGCGCTCAGGAAGAACGACGCGGCATTTGCCACAAAGGCCCACTCGTAGCCGAACTGCATGGTGGCGACTCCGCCGAGAAGGGTTCCGATGGCGAGGGTGAGCCAAGCCGTGGTTTGCGTAAGGGCGTTCGCGGAGTGCAACTGTTCCGGTGTGGTGATGCGCGGAAGGATGGCGGAACGGCCGCTGGTGAAGAACGGCGAAGCGAACATGAGGGCGCCGCTGAGAACGTAGAGCAGCCATTGCCGGCGATGCGTCAACAGCAAGATGAATAAGGCTGCGACCACGCCGCGAAACAGATCGCTCGCAATCATGATGCGGCGGCGATCGAACCGGTCCAGCAGCACGCCGGATAGCGGCCCGGCCAGCATGGCAGGCAGCGCGCGCGCAATCATTACACCGCCCACCGCTACGCCGGAACCGGTCAAGTGCAGCGCCAGACTGAGCACCGCCACGCTGTTAAAGTGGTCGCCGATCTCGCTGACCACCTGGCCCATCCAGGTGTAGCGGTAATTCACGTTATCGCGCAGCAGCGCTCGGAAACTGGACACAGTAAAAAAGTGAGAACCTTACGGAATGCCGTTCCGTTCCATCTCAGCCAGCATGCTTCTGGCCGCTGCCGCCTTGGCGCAAGCACCCGCGCACAAGGACCGTTCCCTTGGTTATGATGACACGCCGTTCCTTCCCGGTGGCAAATGGCGTGTCCATGATGTAAACCGCCCGCGTCCGGAGGTGATTACTCCGGGAACCGCGGGAAGCCCGCCTTCCGATGCGATCGTTCTTTTCGACGGGACCGATCTTTCGAAGTGGGTCACGAATATCAAGGGGCAACCCACTGAGCCGAAATGGAAAGTGCAGGACGGCTACGTGGAGGTGGTGGATGGGACCGGGGCAATGAATACGCGTGAAAAGTTCGGCGACATCCAGCTTCATGTGGAGTGGGCGGCCCCTACCAATATTGAGGGCACAAGCCAGGACCGCGGCAACAGCGGCATCTTGCTGATGGGCCGGTACGAAATTCAGGTTTTAGACTCGTACCAGAACCCCACCTATGCGGACGGGCAGGCGGCGGCCATCTACGGCCAGTTTCCCCCGCCTGTGAATGCATCCCGAAAGCCAGGCGAGTGGCAGACTTACGACATTGTTTTCGAAGCGCCGAAGTTCGACGGCGGCAAGCTGATGAAGCCGGCTTTCGTGACCGTTTTTCAGAACGATGTGGTGATGCACAACCGGCAGGAACTGCTGGGCGATACTCCGCACGCGAAGTTGGGAACTTACAAGCCGCACGCGGCGGAGGAGCCGCTGCAATTGCAGAATCACCACACGGCTGTTCGTTACCGCAACATCTGGGTGCGCCGGTTGAACGGCGCGGAACACGTGGAAATCGCGCGCTAAGGCCGACCGAACGCCATGACGAAGTAGCTGGCGCGTCCTGTGCCCGTGTTGCGCCAGCCGTGTTCCTCGTTCGATGCGACGTAAGCTACCGAACCGGGACCCAGTGTGGTTGATTTTCCCGCAATGGTCACCTCAAGGGCGCCTTCGCGAATCATAATCATTTCTTCGTGCTCGTGATGGTGCGGCGGATGCGGGGCCAGGCCCGGGCCAAGCTCGGTCTCGTGAATGTCGAAGTGATAACCCGTGTGCGTGCGGCCATCCAGGACGGCGAGCGTCCGGTTTCCGCCGCTGTTCTTTACGGGCAGGTCTTCGTACCGGTAGCAGCGGGACGGCGCCGGTCCGGCCGTGGCGGTCTTCTGGGCTTCGGCGCGGGCCGGCGCGAGGGCGGGAAGCAGGAAAGCCACATCCCGGCGTGAATAGTTCAAATCAGTGCTCCTTATGAATGCCACCTCATCTTACCGCCAGGCGGTCCGAAACCCGGATGGTAAAATCAAACTTCCCGATGGATTTTCTGAAAGGCCTGAATCCGCAACAGCACCAAGCCGTTGCGCTGACTGAAGGGCCTATGTTGATTTTGGCTGGGGCCGGCAGCGGCAAGACTCGCGTCATCACGCACCGTATAGCGCATCTTATTTCGGCCAAGAGGGCGCCGCCTTCGGCCATTCTGGCCGTCACCTTCACCAATAAATCCGCCGCGGAGATGCGGTCCCGAGTGGCTGCCCTACTAGAGGGAATCGACATCGGGCGCGGGCCGAATCTGGCCACGTTCCATTCCTTCTGTGTCCGGCTTCTGCGGCGCGATGGAGACGCGTTGGCGCAGATTCGTCCCGGCTTTAACCGGAACTTTTCCATCTACGACGACGACGACCAACTGGCAATCATCAAGGCTGCCTACAAGCGTCTGGGCCTGGATGAAAAGCAACTGCCGTACCGGGCCACGATGTCCGTCATCGGCAAGGCAAAAAACGAGAAGAAGACGCCGGCCGAGCTGCAGAGTGAATCCACAGATCCGAAAATGACCCGGATCGCGGTTCTTTTCGAAGAGTACGAGAAGGGCTTGCGGCAGGCCAACGCGCTCGATTTCGACGACCTGCTTCTGGAAACTGTACGGCTGCTCTATCATGATGCGGACACTCGGGATGCGTGGAACCGCCGCCTCAGTTACCTGATGATCGATGAGTATCAGGACACCAACCGCACCCAGTATGAGCTGATGCGGCTGTTGAGCCGCGCGCATGACAACGTGTGCGTGGTGGGCGATGAGGATCAGTCGATCTATAGCTGGCGCGGCGCGGACATCCGCAATATTCTCGATTTCGAAAAAGATTATCCACACGCTTCGGTCATCCGCCTGGAACAGAATTACCGTTCGACGAAGAACATCCTGGAAGCCGCAAGCGCGCTGGTAGCTAATAACAAGGAGCGCAAAGGCAAGTGGCTCTGGACCGCGGCGGGTGCGGGCGAAATGATCGGCCTCTATGGCGGGTACGACGCTGAGAACGAAGCGTTGTTCATCGCCGACACCATCCAGAAGCTGTTACGGCAAGAGCCGGACGCGCGCGTCGCCATCCTTTACCGCACCAACTCGCAATCGCGCCAGATTGAAGAGGCGCTCCGGCGGTACGGGCGCAAGTATCTCGTCGTGGGGGGCTTCAGCTATTACCAGCGCGCGGAGGTGAAAGACATCCTGAGCTATCTTAAGCTCTCGGTCTCGCCCGCGGATTCGATTGCGGTGCTGCGCGTCATCAATACTCCGGCGCGCGGCATCGGGAAAACTACGGTCGACCAGTTAGAAGCCTTTGCGCTCGAAAACGATATGGGAGTGTATGACGCGTTGGGCCGGATGATTGAGGAAAACCGGTTCGGGACGCGCGCGCATTCCGCGATGGCGGCATTTCGAAACCTGGTCGAAGACCTGCGTGAAGCGGCGGCCCGGCTGCCGCTGAACCAGACCATTAAGCTGATCGAAGAACGAACGGGCTACCGCAAAATGCTGGAGCAGGAGAATACGCCGGAATCCCAAGGGCGGCTTGAAAATCTGGACGAACTTGCCAACGCGGCAGCGGAAGCAGTGGAGCGCGGCGAGACCGTTGCCGAATTTCTGGACCACGCGGCCCTGGTAGCACAGGCGGATTCAGTGGAAAGCGATTCCCAGGTAACCCTCTTGACGCTTCACAACGCCAAGGGTCTGGAGTTTCCGTTCGTGTTTCTGGCGGGATTGGAAGATGGGCTGTTCCCGCATAGCCGTAGCGTGAATTCAGAAGCGGCCATGGAGGAAGAGCGGCGGCTTTGCTATGTCGGAATGACGCGCGCGGAGAAGCGCCTGTATCTCACCTGGGCGAAGTACCGGCGGCGTTTCGGCGGTGGGGAGCAGGAGCGTAGCGTCCCTTCGCGCTTCCTGCGGGAAGTGCCCGGCGAACTGGTTGTGAACCTGGGGCCGGAAGATGAGGATCGCACGCCACAGATCGATCTGACGGCTGAGCGTCACGACGTCCGCTTCGGCGCGAAGAAGAATCTGTTCACCGGAAAGACTTACAACTCGCTCGAGAACATTTCACAGTTCTTTTCGGATCGGGGTGTGCCCGTACCATCGCCGGCAGGCATGCCGCGCTCCGGCGTGGCTCCGCTCCGGCCTCCGCCCACTGACGCGCCTGTCCGAATTCCGCCCCCGCTTTCCAGCCCAAAGCTGCCCATTGCCACGCCCCGGCCGAAAGCTCCCGCAAGAACGGGTACAGTTGTAGAACACCCCAAGTATGGGACCGGCACAATCGTGCGGCGTGAAGGCGAAGGTGACGACGCCAAACTCACGATTCACTTCCAGCGGTATGGCCTGAAAAAGTTGATTGAGAAGTACGCCGGATTGAAATAAAGCAGACGAAGGCATTTATGGACACGAAAAAGGTTGAAGACAAAGCAGAGCGCAAACAGCTGAAGCGGACGGCGCGAAAGAAGCAGCCTGCCAAAGCGAAGAGGGCGGCGGGCGTGGCCCGCGGTGAAAACAAGCAAAAGGTAAAGAAACTCGCGCAGGGCCAGCGGAAGCGGTAGGTGCAGGGGCTCCTCCGCACCAAGAGCATTGATGCGCTGATCGCCACTTCGGAGCTTCCGGAGAACCGGCTTCGCAAGACTCTTGGGCCATGGAGCCTAACGGCGTTGGGTGTCGGGGCCGTCATCGGCTCGGGAATTTTCACGTTAACGGGAACCGCCGCCGCGGGCAAAGTCGAGAAGATCGAATCGATTTTCCATGCCACGATCATCGATCTGCTGACGCATGGTGTCCACGCCGGATCCATGATGGGGCGCGCCGGGGCGGGTCCGGCCATTTCCATTTCGTTTCTATTGGTCGCCATCGCGTGCGTCTTCGCAGGGCTCTGCTACGCGGAATTGGCGTCCATGATTCCAATAGCGGGCAGCGCGTACACGTATTCCTACGCCATTCTCGGTGAGATCTTCGCCTGGATCATCGGGTGGGATCTGATTCTGGAGTACGCAGTCTCGAATATGTCGGTAGCTGTCGGCTTCTCGGCATACCTCCAGGATCTGGGCGACAACCTGATCGGGTATCATCTGCCGGCGGCAGTGGCATATCCGGCCTTTGCGGCCACAGGTCAGCCGAGCGGGATCTTTAACGTTCCAGCGCTGCTGATCACGATGCTTGTCACGTGGGTGCTGGTGCGCGGCGTGCGCGAAAGCGCGAGAACCAACACGGTGATGGTGATCGTGAAAATCGCCGCCATTATGCTGTTCTGCGCGGGCGCGGCAAACGCCATCAAGGTGGAGAATTGGAAACCTTTCGCGCCCAATGGATTCTCCGGAATCTTGACCGGCGCCTCGATTGTGTTCTTCACCTATATCGGCTTCGATTCGGTTTCCACCGCCGCCGAGGAATGCAAGAATCCACAGCGCGACATGCCATTCGGGATTATCGCGACATTGATTGTGTGCACGATTCTCTATGGGTCCGTAGCGCTGGTGCTGACCGGCATTGCGCGGTACCAGACGCTGAATACCGATAGCCCGGTCGCGGATGCATTGAAAGCCCTTGGGTATAACAGGCTGCGCCTGGTGGTGACTTTCGGGGCCTTGATGGGAATGCTTTCTTCGCTTCTGGTCTATCAGTACGGGCAGGCGCGGGTGTGGTTTGCCATGTCGCGGGATGGCCTGCTGCCGAAGATGTTTTCCCGGGTGCACCATGTCTATCAAACGCCGCATATCAGTACGTGGGTGGCAGGGCTGGTAGTCGGCATTCCCGCCGGATTGTGGGACATCGACACCTTCGCGGAGTTGTCGAATATCGGAACGCTGTTCGCGTTTGTGCTGGTGTCCGCGGGCGTGATTGTGCTGCGGCGCAAGCAGCCGGACCGGCCGCGCAGCTTCCGGGTCCCGCTGGTTCCGCTTGTTCCCATTCTCTCGATTGTTTGCTGCGTGGTGCTGATGATGGGTCTGCCCCTGGTGACATGGGTGCGGTTTGTGGCCTGGCTGGCCATCGGGCTGGCGGTCTACTTCCTCTTCGGGCGCAAACACAGCCAGTTGCAACCCGCATGAAGGTTCGCAAAACAGAACGCGCCGATGCTATTGTGCTGCTTCAGTTAATCCGCGCGCTGGCGGATTACGAGAAGCTGTCTCCCCCTGACGAAGCCGCGCAAGCGAGGCTGGTGCGGGATCTGTTCGCAGAACAGCCGAAAGTGGAATCCATGCTGGTGGAGGTGGACGGGCGCGCGGTGGGATACACGTTCTTCTTTGAAACGTATTCCACGTTCCTGGCGAATCCCACGCTTTTCCTGGAAGATCTGTTTGTTCTGCAGGAGTTCCGCGGTAAGGGCGCGGGCGCCGCCCTGTTTCGCGCGGTGGCGGCTGAAGCAGTACGCCGCGAGTGCGGGCGCATGGAATGGAGTGTGCTGGACTGGAACCGGATTGCGATTGATTTCTACGAGCGCTTCGAGGCCAAGCGCCTGACAAATTGGCAAAGTTACCGGCTCACCGGGCCGGCCTTGACGCAGGCCGCTACGGGCCGTGGGAGGATGGATCCATGACTCGACGTGGGGTAACGCTGATTCGACTTGGGCTGACGCTGTTGTTTGCGGCTTCGCTATTTGGGCAGGACTGGGCGCGGGAACGGCTGGAGAAATCTCCGCGGCACCGGGAGTGGGTGACGGTCAAGCACGATGGCCGTTCAGTAGAAACGTTTGTGACGTATCCGGAGCGGAAAGACAAAGCGCCCGTGATCCTGGTGATTCACGAGATCTTCGGTATGTCGGACTGGGTGCAGGAGGTTGCCGACGAGTATGCGGCCGCCGGGTACATTGCGGTCGCGCCGGATCTATTGAGCGGGATGGCGCCGAACGGCGGACGAACGACCGACTTCCCGGCAGGCGGGGTAGGTCCCGCGATCGGGAAGCTGAACCCGGACCAGATCACGGCGGACCTGAACGCTGTTGCGGATTACGGTCTGAAACTGCCGTCGGCAACAGGCAAGTTATTCGTTACTGGCTTCTGTTGGGGCGGCGGCCAGACCTTCCGGTTTGCGACCAATCGGAAGGACATCGCAGCCGCCATGGTGTTCTACGGCCCTCCGCCCGATAAAGCGGCGATGGCGAAGATTCAAGCCCCCGTCTACGGATTTTACGGAGGAAACGATGCGCGGATCGACGCCACCATTCCGGACACCAAGGACAACATGAAGGCAGCGGGCAAGACCTACGATCCGGTAATTTACGAGGGGGCGGGCCATGGATTCATGCGGGCGGGCGAAGCTCCGGACGCCACCGAAGCGAACAGCAAAGCACGAGCGGAAGCCTGGACGCGCGTGAAAACGATCATGGCCGGAAAGTAATCGGAAATTGAAGCCGCTTGCGACTGCGACCCCGGTTCGGCAATAATTCACCACAGTCTGACTCCGCTTCGTCTTTCATCGCGGAGTTCACAACGGAACCCCGGTTTCTCCCCGGCCGGGCATTGCTGTCTTACTCTAGTCCACCCGTTTCCGGCGTCGGGCCATAATCACAACCAAAAAAACCACCGCGATGACGGCGCATATCAAACGAACCGTAGAACTATCCATTTTTTATTTTCTCCTTTGCTACTCTTCGAGCTCCGTTTAACACGATCGGGCTGAAGATCTCTGTATAGTGAATCGACCGCTTCGGCCATTAACTTTAGGGCTGGCTCACATTGAATTCATCATGGGTAGGAGTTCCTGGAAGATACGTACTACCACGGGTCCAACGGTGATTACGAACAAAGAGGGCAGAATGAAAAAGAATATCGGAAACACCAGCTTGACACCCAACTTCGCAGCCTTCTCCTCAGCCGTTTGCCTCGCCTGTACCCGAAGATGTTCAGAGTGGGCCCGCAGAGTTTGAGCGATGCTCGTCCCAAAGCGGTCCGCTTGAATTAGGACGGCGGTAAGCTTCTTTACTTCGAGAACGGCAGTCCGTTCCGCCAGACTACGCAATGCGTCCGAACGCCTTTTTCCCGCGCGGGTCTCCAGGTGGATTATATTGAACTCCTCGCTGATCTCCGGATGCGCGCGGCTTAACTCCTGCGAAACGTGCACGATTGCCTGATCGAGTCCGAGGCCCGCCTCCACTCCGATAGTCAAGAGGTCGAGAGCGTTGGGTAGCGCCTTTTCAATTTTGCGGCGGCGCCGGCGTATGCGGATCTTCAAGATCTCCCCCGGCAGGAAGAGTCCTCCGCTCGCTCCTCCCACCGCACCCATGATGGTAGTGGCCAATTCAGCATGACGCAGGACCATGCCAGCCGTCACCACGGCCAATCCGGCAATTGAGGCGATAACCCGCATGCCGTTGAACACCGATTCGGCATGCGGAGAGCGAATACCCGCGCGAATGAAATCGCGCTTCAGTTGTTCGCGGCCGCGCCCTTTATTGACCGCGCCCCCTATCAAACGCGGTATTTGGACCAAGAAAAAGTGCGGTGCCCGCGGTCCCGAACTAGGGAGAGCGGCAGAATCCAGGACACGATCCAGGGAAGCATTCGGGCGTCTCCAGTAGCGGCTGGCGAGAACAGCGCTGATTCCGAATGTCAGTGAAAACGTAAGAATGGTGAGAAGGAGAATCATGCGTCAGATCTCAATATTGACGATCTTCCGAATTACCAGGTAGCCGACAATTTGCAGCCCCAAGGCACTCGCGATCATCTCTTTGCCGAGGACTGTACCCAGGAAAAAATCGGCATAGTCACGGTTGACAAAAAACATCAGCGCTCCCACAAACATCGGGATGGCACACAGTACCTTCCCCGTCATGCGGCCGTGCGCGGAAACCGCTCTAATCTTCCCTCGCAGCTTGTACCGCTCCCGGATCAGTTGGGCCAACTTGTCCAGGATTTCAGTGAGATTTCCGCCCGTCTTCCTTTGGAGCAGCACCGCCGAAGTAAAGAACTGAGCGTCCAATAACGGAACTCGGACCGAAAATCTGGCGAGAGCGGCATCGAGCGGCATTCCGAGGTTTTGTTCCTCAAAGATGCGGCGAAACTCTCCCGCCATGGGATCGTCGAATTCCCGGTACAGCATCTCGAGTGAAACAGAAAACGCGTGCCCGGCCCGCATAGAACGTGAAACGAATTCCAGACCCTCGGGAAATTGCTCCTCGAACGCCTGCACACGGCGGCGTACTTTGCGCTTCAATCTGAACAGGGGCAGCACGCCGCAGGTAGCGGCAAACGGTACTGCAATCAATGCGAGGGAGTGCGGCGCAATGCAAAGGAAAAGGGCGCCACCCAGGACGGCGGTCAAGGCGCACATCCGAATGAAACGGGCGGGTCCGTAATGAACGCCGGCTCTCTCCAACAATTGTCCCAGGCGTTCATCCGACTGGATTCGCGAGGCGAACGCGCGTATGCGGTTGCCTCCTTCCGGTCTGTCGCGACGGATCAGAACCGCGGCGGCCTGTTGGCGCACCGGCGTGCCGGGTTCGCCGGGCAGAGTGAGGCGCCGGGTCTGAAGCCGTGTGTCAGCGCGGCGCGTATGGCGCCTGAGAAATAGGTATGCGATGTTCATCGCAGCGAAAATCAGCAGAAATGAGGCGATGGCAAGAATCATTCGTGTACTCGCTTCAGACCCGGATCTTCTCCTCGAAAATCTCTACGGGAAGGTGGATGCCTTGCGATTCCAGCTTCTCGGCGAACTTCGGCCGTATCCCACTGGAGGTAAACTGGCCGCGCACTTTTTTTTCCGGGCTAAGTCCAAGTTTTTCGAACGTGAAGATGTCCTGCAGGCTAACGACTGTACCCTCCATGCCGGCGACCTCGGTCACGGAGGTAACGCGCCGGGAGCCATCGCTCAACCGCGCCGCCTGCACAAACAGGTGAACGGAGGAAGCAATCTGCTGGCGAATCGAGTTCATTTGCATCCCCGAATTGGCCATTGACACCATGACCTCCAGCCGGGCGACTGCCTCCCGCGGGCTGTTGGCGTGTATCGTCGTAAGCGAACCATCGTGACCCGTGTTCATTGCCTGTAGCATGTCGAGCGCTTCTTCGCCACGGACCTCGCCGACAACAATGCGGTCAGGGCGCATACGGAGGCAATTGATCAGCAGCTGCCTCTGCTTTACCGCACCCTGTCCTTCGATATTCGCCGGCCGCGTTTCCAGCCGCGCCACGTGCGGTTGCTTAAGCTGCAGCTCGGCGGCGTCTTCGATCGTGATAATCCGTTCGTTGGCGGGAATAAACGCCGAGAGTGCGTTTAAAAGCGTGGTCTTCCCCGCTCCCGTGCCACCGGCAATGACGATGTTCAAGCGCGCCTTAACCGCGGCTTCGAGCAGCATCATCATTCCGGGTGAAACCGACTGACACTTCACCAAGTCCGCAGGCATGAGCTTGTCGACGCCAAAGCGCCGGATCGAGAGCAGCGGTCCATCCAACGCCAGCGGAGGAATGATCGCGTTGACTCTTGACCCGTCAAGGAGCCGGGCGTCTACCATGGGACAGGACTCGTCCACGCGCCTACCCACCTTGGAAACAATGCGGTCGATGATGCGCATCAGGTGTTGGTTGTCTCTAAACTGCACGTTGGTGAGTTCGAGCAGGCCCCCCCGTTCCACATAGACTTTGTGGGCGCCATTCACCAGAATGTCCGAGATGGTGGCATCGTCAAGCAACGATTCGATAGGCCCGAGACCGAATACCTCATCGAGCACCTCGCCTGCAAGCTGCTCACGCTCCGCGGAGGTCAACAGCGTTGGCTCGTCGTCCATCAACGAAAGAAGAGCCTGTTGCACTTCCTTCCTGACACGGTCACCGTCGATGGCTGCGAGCGACTCCAAGTTGATCCTTTCGAGCAACTTGCGATGGAGAGTGAACTTCAGTTCCTGCACCTCCGTCCGAACCGCGGCCTTGTGACGGCTGGCCACCACCGGGCCGCCGCTTGTGGGCTGAGCGGGCGCTGACTGGCCGTTTGCAAGGTTATTCATTTTTGTCACTCTTTGTGTCTGACCGTACCCGGACGGGTAATGGGGACAAGAATGGCTCCGGCATTACCGGCAGGGGAGGAACGGCGCCGTCAGGCAAAGGGAACCGCATGGTGGGAGTCACGAGGATGATCAGTTCGGTCTTCGATTTCACGCGGTCGTGACTCCGGAATAGAGCTCCGAGGATGGGAATATCCGCCAGACCGGGTATGCGTGAAAGGTTTTCCGTAACCCGGTTGTCCAGTAACCCGGCGATGACAAAACTCTGCCCTTCCCGCAGCTCGATGTCCGTTTCCATCCGGCGCGTAGAAAGCGCGGGTATGCTGAAACCATTCAGTACCACTCCGTTTGCCAGGTCGATAGTCGAGACCTCCGGCATTACATGCATTCGGATGGTACCGTTGGGAGTCACCGTCGGCAGGAAGCTTAACCGGATGCCGAATTCGCGGAATTGAATCGTAATCGCGCCCGGCGTGGCGCCGCCCTGGGCAACAGGAATCGGAAACTCACCGCCGACCGTGAACCGCGCCTCCTTACCTTCAGATGCAACAAGATTCGGCTCCGCCAGAATCTGTAACAGTCCTTTATTCTCGAGAGCTCTAATTGTCGCGCCTATATTCAGATCGGGCCGGAAAGCAAAAATATTGAGAGCGTCGTTAAGATTGAAAGTGGTTGATGCTCCTTTCAAGGGATCGCCGATCGCACCTTTTACCTGGGTGGGGTTTGCAGCTGCGAACTGACCGGTTGAGGTTCTTCCCGGAGTATTGCCGGCGCCGGTAGAGAGCAGGTTCACTCCGAACGATTCCGTGGCGTTGCGGTTCAGCTCCGCAAAAACAACATGCAAGCCAATTTGCCGTAGCCCCCGGGGAGATACGATTTCCAGATTGCTGACCACGCTTTGAGCGAAGGGTTTCAACAGCAACACGGCGCGATCGGACACTTCCTGTGCGCTCACGCGGCCTACCAGGGAAAGGGCCTCCCGCGAGCCATTCAGCGTGAGGTTTTCGGTTGGAAATGTATCGTGTAAGAGCTTCCGCGCAGGCCCCAGGTCGGCGGTAACGCTCACCGAAAGAGACTGGCGCTCTCCGGATTGCAACCAGATAAGCAGGGTTGCCGCCCCAGGCGCTTTTGCATTGACTAAGATCTCGCGGCTAGTAATTACCGTGGGATCCGCCACCTCGGGATTACTCGTATAAACGCGCGTTACGTCGGATCGGAAATCCAGCACGGTTCCCTGGCCGGAAGACATTTCGAGATTCCGGATCGGAGCGTCGGCTGTTCGGGCCGTTGTAACCGCGAGCAGCCCGATCAAGAGGGCGGACAGCGAACAGCCGGTATGAGAAGAGAATCGCAAAATTAACCTCAGTTCAGAAATCTGGATCCGGCGCCCTGTGACTCCACCGGGTCGAGAGACTTTCGGGTGCCTCGAACTACTTCAACCGTGCGGGCGGGAGGCGGCGAGGAGGCCGGGGCAATTGGTTCCGATGGACTTTTTACCGCCGCGGCACGGGGCCTTCGAGGGGCAGGCTCCGGAGTTGTGCGGGTACCGTAGATAGCACTAAGAAGCGTACCGGAGGTGGCTTGACGGCGGGAATCTCCAGGATTTCTGAGCACGAGTTGGATATGACCCTCTCCGCTGGCCAAAATCAGAGTTTCAGCTTCCTGCGGAGAAACCTGAAGCGTCACCACGGCAGCGTTAATGGCTTGGCCCTTCGGCTCGGCCTGCAATACCTGGCCGGCCGAAAGAACTACCACGTTTTGCAATACCGTCTGCGTGACACTGTCGTTAGATCCTGGAGGACGGCCTGTCACAAGAACATCCACCCGCATACCAGGTTGCACAAAGCCCGCCACACCGATGACATCGTTCACGCGAATCGAGACCGCGCGCTGTCCGTCCGCAATCATTGGCGCGAGGCCGGACAGAGCGCCGGGAGCCGCGATCCGGTCTTTAAGCACCGGTTCGTCCTGGAATATTGCCCCGATCACCGAGCGTTCCTGCACGTCTTCAACGCGCGAAAAGGAGTTTCGCGGCAACATGGCTTCCGGCATGAAAACCAGCTTCAAATCGGCTCTTCGGATCTTGTTACCAAGGGGTAGATTTGCGGCCGCGACTACTACCGCGCGGGTGGCAATGGGAGCCGGGCGCGACGTGGCGGCAACGCGGTACAGAACCCCGGCCACGCAAGCTGCAAGTCCGGCGCTTAGAATCAGGACGATAAGAAAACGGCGATCCAATTACCACCCCCCGGACGGATGAGCTAAGAGAACAGCCAGTGCACCGAATGTGATGGCAGGCGCATAAGGAATCGATCCCGGGCGGCGTCCACGGAGAGCGGCGGCGGCTACGGCACTTAGAGCAAGAACCGCACCTGCCGCGGCGGTGATCAGAGCGGCTAATAAGACGTTGTGGACTCCGAGAAACGCTCCGTAGGCTGCCATCAACTTCAAATCTCCTCCACCCATGCCACCGCCTAAGTAAAAAATCAGAAAGATGGAAAAGCCTGTGATAGCGCCCAGCAGGCCCGAGCAGAGACCCTGAACACCGCGCTCCATACTCCCGAGGAGGAGACCACCGCCAAGAAGCATGGCGCAGACGGAATTGGGAATGCGACGGCGCCACAGATCGCAGACTACTGCCGGGACCGAACCGGATAGGGCCCAGATCAAGCGCGCTTGCGAGAGGTGATTTCCGCTAATCATCATGGTTACTATCGGCGGATACGCGCAAGACTTTAGAGGCCCTTGTGTTGAAACAAGATAGCCTGGGGGTCGCCATCGACCCGCTTCCATTCAGGATTGGACGCCAGCAACCCGGCGAGCGCCCAAGTGGATGGGATTAAGGCGAATCGGATCTTCTCCCTGTCGAGAATGGCGGAGCAACCCGGACGCCCCTCCATCAATTGTGTGTAATCGCCACCTCTCCATAACCCGAAGAAATCGCTGCGGCCATCGAAGAATGTCCGGACCTGCGGGTGCAAACGGTAGATCAGATAGTCGCTCCATTGGTCGCTGCTGAAGACTCGCACAGGCGCCGCGGTGGAACTTGAGAGCAGGCGCCGGTTGCGGGATACCAAGGCCGTCGGAAACTTCGCGGCCGGGAAGTCGGTCGGCCACGCGGCACTATACGGTAGAAAGAGAAGGACGGCGCAGACCGCGGCTGGCGCGGCGCTGAATCCCGAAGCCCAGCGCTCCCAATCGATACCGATCTGCCGCAGCAATCCCGCAAGTGATTGCGGCGGCTGCGTTGCGGTCCACTTGGTCCACACCGCATCCAATTGAGTCACGATGAGCGGAGCCGCAATCAGGCAATAAATGGGAACGTGCCGCACGGAACCGAGCGCTTGCTGCGCCCAGAAGAGAATCAGGCAGCACTCAGCCAGCCTGCGCTGCCGCCACAGCGCCGGCACAGTGGCAATCCCGAGGGCGAGCAGGATTTCAAACTGCAGCATGCTCTCCGACCGGAACCGCGGGGACTGGAACTCTTCGACCGATTGGCGGATCCAGTCCGATTGCAAGTATTCGAGCACATGCTGGTGCAGCCGAAAGCCGTACGGATTCAGTAGTGTCGCGATAGCGCAGGAGCCCGCCAGGACGATCTCGCGCCGAACCTTACCTTTCACGCGCGGACGCACGCAGATTGACTCGAACAGCTTGGCGCCAAGCAGGGTGAATACCACCAGAAAGCCGCCATGCAGATTCGTCCACAATGCCACCAGCAGCGGCAGCCCCCAAATCCATGGCCATGGTTTGCGGCGGTCGCGATCAAGCGCCCAAGCGCTCATTGCTGTGAAGAGAAGGGTAACGACGTGAGGCCGGGCGAGGAAATGGATACTTGATGCTCCGGTCGCAAGCAAGGCAAGCGCCAGCGAAATGAAGGGACTACTTCCCCTCCAGAGCATATGGCGAAACATGACCGCCGACGCCATCGCAATGATTGCGCCTGAGAATAACACTACGGCCTTGAGCCCGCCCGCGCGGCGCAGAGCTGCGAAGATGACGTCGGCCAGCCACTCCCACGCAAACCACGGGCGCCCCTCGGTGCCGAATGCGAAACTGTCGGTGTGGGGGACGCAGCGGCAGTTCAGGATCTCCTCCCCGTTGCGAATGTGCCACCCGGTATCGCCATCGGCAAGCAGCACCGACCACCCCGCGCCGGCGGCAAATAGCCAGAGAAGAATCGAAACGAACACTAAATCCGGCATTGAAGGAAAGAGTTGGGCCCGCATCAAAGCTTCGCATAGGATCTATCGGTCCTAAACATCGAGTACTGTAGACGTTTTTATGGTTATTACGCGCCCGGAACAAGCTATCGCGAAATTCTGAGAACTTCCCCTGCAACGGTTGCAAATGCATCGCCTAATTGTTGTGTCGTGGGTGAATAGATATATAGGCCTTGCTGCTTAGAGGAATCGTAGATGGAGCTGCTCGGAACGTTGGCTATCCTTTGAAGGAACTGGTGATCGATGCCCTCCGAGTCGTTTCCGCCGAGTCCAATCACATAGAAGATCGGAGTCAAAGATGCATCGTTACGAATCCTCGTTGCTGCCGCATCGGCCGCATTGTAGGCCGCATACCGGAGTGTGGCAGGCTCATCCGGGCGAATCTTGCCGGCGTACGGGCCACTCGGGAATGTATTGACCGGCTGGTATCCGCGCGTTGAGTTCCCGTAAAGATCCTGATCCGGGATGTATGCTACATCTCTTCTCATATTGAAAAGACCGGGATTCGCGGTCCTGTCAAAGGGTCCGTTGAAAGAACATCCCCCAGTGATGGACCCGGGCGCTGTTGTGATTGCCACTTCCTGGGGATTAGCCTGGCTTAACGCATGGTAACTATTCACACCCCACGTCCATCCCTGGGCCGGCCAGTAGCTTGTGTAGGTGGTGATGGCGCCCGTAATGGTCCCCGGGTTCCAGAGGGGGTCAGGATACGTTTTTCCAGCCGCGTCCTGACAAGTGCTCGGCGGCGTAACGACAGATGTCGTATAGCTGCTCCAATCCCATCTCGTATCGGTAAGCGTCTTTACCGGAAGAGCGGCCGTTAGCGAAGTTGGGCGCCCATCGGTAAATAAAAGAATCAGGTTCAGCGCGCCGGGCTCATTAATCGCCTGCAGTTGCTGATACGCCTCCCAAATTCCGGTGGCGGTGTTGGTGCTACCTTGGCACACTATATTTCCAATCGCGGTAGCAAGAGGCGGATTGCTTCCCTTAAAGTTCACGTTGGGCGCGTAGTCCAGATTGGTGGTTCCACCAAATTCAATGAGTCCAATGCGGTCCCTTCCGTTGGCGAAGTTGCTGATAAATTGGGTTGCCGCTCCCCGCAACGCGGAACACGCATTGTTGTTATTCATCGACCCTGAACGATCCGCGACAATGACCAAGTTCACGTCGCGCCGCGCCGCTTGACCGGAAGCCGAAGCTTTCAGGGAATTGATTCCAAGCATCCGCATAAAATAGGTGGGCACCTGCACGCTGGCCGCCAGGCTAACTGTCCGCGTCTTAAAACCGGTCTCGGCAATGGTGACGTCAACTTGCGGGTTAGTTGCAAACATATACCCCGCCGGGAAGTTCGCCGCAAAATACGCGTTTGCCCGGGCGGTGGATCCAGCCGTCTGCTCGGCTATGGTTAGTCCAACGTTAAGGGCCCGCGCCGCCGCAAGCACAGAGCCGTCTACAGCGGCTGATACGCTCGCTTTTACGAAATACATGATTCCTACATCGATCGCGAGCCCGACCATGGGCACAATGAACG
>JALYXI010000437.1 GCA_030947245.1 Acidobacteriota bacterium | reverse complement strand
GACCAAGACCGGTGTGGCGGTGTGTGGCGGCAATGCCGTGCAGCCGCTGGCGGGGCGGATGGATGGAGTCGGGCCGCGGATGTAATCAAATTGATCGCCGTGAAGATTTCTGGCCGTTCATGCATCTGATAAGTTATGAGGCGAAGAGCTTTCTTTCTAATGCCGGTGCTGGCGGGAACGGTGCGCGCGATTGTCACTCCGACAAAGGTAAAGCTGGTTTTGTTCGCGGACAACGGCGCGCGCAAAGGAACGGAAACAGTGGATAAAGTTACAAAAACCGACGAAGAGTGGAAAAAGCAGTTAACTCCGGAACAGTTCGAAGTGGCGCGGAAGAAAGGGACTGAACGGGCATTCACGGGCAAATACGCGGAGACTCACGACAAGGGGATTTACCGCTGTGTTTGTTGTGGGAACGCGCTCTTCGACTCCGAGACAAAGTTCGAATCGGGAACAGGCTGGCCTAGTTTCTATCAGCCGATTGCGGCGGAGAATGTGGAAACGGAAACGGACCGGAAGTTCGGCATGAGCCGCACCGAAGTGATGTGCAAAAAGTGCGATGCCCACCTGGGACACGTGTTTGAAGACGGTCCCAAGCCAACCGGTCTGCGGTATTGCATGAACTCGGCTTCGCTCGATTTTAAGAAAGCGTAGCGACGGCCTGTTCCACCTCGGATTGATAACTTTTAAGCAGGGCTTCGTTCTCCGCTTCAAAGCGCATGACCAGCACGGGCTGGGTGTTGCTGGCCCGTAGCAGCCCCCAGCCGTGGGCGAAGCGGATGCGGGCGCCATCGACAGCGTTCACATCATAGAGAGATTGAAAATGACCGCGGACCCGGTCGACCACCTTGAACTTTTGTTCGTCCGGGCAATCAAGGCGCAGTTCCGGAGTTGAGGTCATCTTGGGAATCCCCTCCAGCTGGGCGGAAACCGGCTTGCCCGATTTCGAGACAATCTCCAACAGGCGGCAAGCTGCGTAAAGTGCGTCGTCGAACCCGTAGTAGCCGTCCGCGAAGAACATGTGGCCGCTCATTTCGCCGGCCAGCTCGGCGTGCGTTTCTTTCATCTTCGCTTTGATCAGCGAGTGGCCTGTCTTCCACATGACCGGATTGCCGCCGGCCTCCCTCAGCTGGTCATACATGATCTGGGAACATTTGACCTCGCCGATGATCGTGGAGCCGGGTTTGCGGGAAAGGATTTCCCGGCCGTAAATCAGCAGCAGCATGTCTCCATAAATCACTTCGCCGTGCTCGTCAACGGCTCCAATGCGGTCTGAATCCCCGTCGAACGCGATTCCGAGATCGACCGGCGCCTCGCGTACGGCTTCAATCAGATGCGTCAGGTTCTTGGGCTGCGTAGGATCGGGATCGTGGTTGGGGAAGCTGCCGTCCATATCGAGGAACAGGCCGCGCGCTTGCACATTCAGCCTTTCCACCATTTTGGCGAAAACCGGGCCTCCGACGCCATTGCCGCCATCGAAGACCAGCTTCACTTTGCGCTCGAAGTGAAAGTGCGAAGTAATCTCATCGACGTAGGGAGTGACCACGTCGAACCCACGCTCCGAACCCTCGCCTGAATCGAAGGCTTCCGTTTCGATCATCTGCCGGAGTTGCTGGATATCCTCGCCGTGGATGGTGCTTTCGCCGATCATGATCTTGAAGCCGTTATATTCCCGGGGGTTGTGGCTTCCTGTGATCATGACGCCGCCTGCGGCTCCCAGATGGAACACGGAGTAGTACAGCAGCGGAGTGGGAACGATTCCAATATCGGTCACTTGACAGCCGCTCGCTTTCAAACCGGCGCAGAAAGCATCGCGCAGGCGGGGGGAACTGAGACGGCAATCGCGTCCCAGGTTTACCTGATTGCCTCCACGGCGTTTCATCAATGTGCCAACAGCCCTGCCGAGCTGGGTAACTCCCGAGGTGGGCAGTTCGGTGTCTGCCACTCCGCGAACGTCGTATTCGCGGAAGATGGTCGATTTCAGCATTATCTGAAGTATAACGTCGGGTTTCGTCCGTCCCGGGGAGTTGGATATTCCGAGTTCGGACTGTGTATTGCACTGAAATTTGGAAGTTACAGGGCAAGGACCCTGATTCCAGAAAGACATGAGAAGAGTTCTTACAATCGCGCGAGCTGTCACTTTTTTCACGGTGCCGGTTGCGTGCTGGGCGAATGTGGGCATTGTGGTTTATGAAAGCAAAGGCGCGGACGCGCGCCGCACCAGCACGGGACACGTCGCGCTGGTGGCGACCGGATTGTGCCCCGCCGGCATCGACCATTTGAAAAGGTGTGCCCCCGATGAGGAGCCCGGCGCCGTGGTGACCCGCTATGCGAATGTAGCGTCCGGTTACGATAACAGTCTGTTCATCGTGCCGCTGCGGGATCATTTCTACGCAACGCAGGACGCGGACGCAGTGCCCGTATTGAGCAGCGGCGGAACACTGGAAGCCATGCAGATGGAATACTGGCGGCTCCATCTGAAGCCGTATCTGCCGCCTCTCACGGAAGACCAGTACCAGGAGATGCGAAAGCAGCTGGACGCCTTCGATGCGGGGCGGACATTCCGGAGAGCCATCACGATGGACTACCTGATAGCCCTTTTGGGACCGCATAAAAAAAAGTACCCTACGGAGCCGATAGCGATCATTCATCCGGTAACCAAGGAGATGATCCCCAACGGGCGTTGGCGCGAATCGATCGGGGTTTCGCAGATGCGCAGTTCAGTCATCATTACGTCGCCCGCTTCTGTGGAGCAGGAAGAGCAACTGCTCCGGTTCGTGAATGCAGGCAAACCGCCGGAGTTCCAGGCGATGACGGACAATTGTTCCGACTACGTGGCCGCCGCCCTGGTTGCAACCTTTGGCGGCGCGGGAATGCGCTTGCGGCCCCGCATGCTGCATGTGGCGGACGCCTGGATTACCAGCCCCATTGCCGTTGCAACCGACTTCCTGAATTTTGCGAAACGGGAGCGGGTGCCTCTGAGCGTTGCGACGGTTCCGATGCAAGCCGGCACACGCCGGCCCACTGCGGCGATCACCTCGATCAGCCGTGGCGCGCTGGTACCCGATGCGAGTCAGGGCAAGATGGCGTTCGCGATGAAAGTTTACTTCAATACTTTGAACCCCCTTTTGGGGATCCTCTCCTTAACGGCAGACCAGGCTTCCCGGTTCGCCAATCTGCAGGACTTGGTGCATGACCGCGGCAACCGCGATCTTTCCCGCATTTCAAATTCCTTTGTTCCGGCCGATACCGGCAAGCTGAAGCGCGAGCAGTTCCGGCTGTTTGGGACAGCGGGATGTTGGCAGGTGAAGCGCGATCAGTTTGCGCGTATGGGCCAGCAGGCTGTTGAAAAGGGTTTGCTTTCGCCGGTTGAAGGCTCGCTCTTGTTGAAGCAGGGCCGGCCTTACCTGTTGCCGCGCTCGTTCGAACAGACTGCCGCGGCCCACGGGAGCGAAGGGGCGCTGATGGCGGCGCTGCTGCCGGAGCCCATGCTGCCGCTGCCGGGCTTCGTTCCTGGGCGAAAGCAAGTGAGCGAGATGGCCGATTCGAGCGAGTCGGAAAAGCGGACCGCCGCTTACAAACTGATGCTCTCCGTCATCAATTACGACCTGAGTTCCGAACCCGTTACACGCCGGGTATCGGAAGATTTCGATCCGGACTGGCGGCTGTACATGGATATCGCCAGGAAGAACGACATCCACTCCGGCGCCGGAGCCGGGGTTGACGAGAGTTTGGCAGACTGCTCCTGCCGGGAGTTTGATTCCGGAACGGCAAAAACCGATTCGTTCCAGAGAGACCGGTCTGTCGGAAACAAGCTGGCAAGGGAAGGGCGCGGTTTGCTGTACGGAGCGAACCGCTGATCGCTGATTAGTCCGGCTGATTAATCCGGGCGATACACTCGGTGTAGTGGATCTCCAGGAAGAGGCAGCCGGGGAATATCCGTATACGCGCGGTATACATCGCGATATGTACCGCGGCAAGCTTTGGACCATGCGGCAGTTCTCCGGCTTTGCCACGCCTGAGGAAACGAACCGCCGCTACCGTTATCTGCTGAGCCAAGGACAAACCGGCCTTTCGGTAGCGTTCGATCTGCCGACGCTGATGGGCTACGATTCGGACGATCCCATGGCCGCGGGAGAGGTGGGCAAGTGCGGCGCTCCGGTCAGTTCGCTCGATGACATGGAAGCGCTGCTGGATGGAATCCAGCTTGGCGGGATTTCGCTTTCAATGACCATCAACTCGCCGGCCTCGGTGATCTGGGCGATGTATCTGGTTGCGGCGGAGAAGCAGGGTGTCCCGTGGGCGCGCGTTTCGGGTACTTTGCAGAATGACATTCTGAAGGAATATATTGCGCAGAAGGAATACATCTTTCCGCCCCGGCCCTCGATGCGCCTGGTGACAGACACCATTGAGTTTGCAACCCGGCAAACGCCGCGGTTCAATCCGGTATCGGTAAGCGGGTATCACATAAGGGAAGCGGGGTCCACTGCGGTGCAGGAGCTGGCGTTCACTTTGCGGGATGGCTTTGAATACGTGGATTGGGCGCTGGAGCGGGGGTTGGGCGTGGACGAGTTTGCCCCTCGGTTCAGTTTCTTCTTCAATGCGCATTCGAACTTTTTCGAAGAGATTGCGAAGTACCGGGCTGCGCGGAAGCTCTGGGCGACGGAGATCCGGGAGCGGTACGGCGCAAAGGATGAGCGGAGTTGGAAGCTGCGGTTCCATGCGCAGACCGCGGGCGTATCGCTGACATGGCAGCAGCCGTATAACAATGTGGTGCGGACCAGCTTGCAGGGCTTAGCGGCGGTGCTGGGCGGGGCGCAATCGCTGCATACGAATTCGCTTGATGAGGCGTATGCCCTGCCGGGCGAGGCCGCGGCGACGCTGGCGCTGCGCACGCAACAGGTGATTGCTTATGAGACCGGCGTAGCGGAGACCCCTGATCCGTTTGGCGGAAGCGAATACCTGGAGCGGTTGACCGGTGAGATGGAAGCGGGAGCGCGGGGGTACTTTGCCCAAATCGACGGGATGGGTGGGATGATCCCGGCGATTGAGCGCGGGTTTCCGCAGCGGGAGATTGCCAACGCGAGTTATGAGTATCAGAACGCGGTGGAGCGAAAGGAGAGAATCGTGGTGGGCGTGAATGCGTTTACGTCCACCGGCGACACGCCGCCGGCAGTGTCGCGGGTAGATGAAAGCGCCGGGAAAAAACAGGCGGAGAAGCTGGAGCGCTTGCGGCGCAGGCGTAACGGAGAAGCGGTTCATCAGTTTCTCGATGCTGTGCGGGACACCGCGGCTGGAACGGAGAATCTGATGGGTCCGGTGCTTCAGGCAGTCAGGGCGTATGCGACTGTGGGGGAGATTTGCGGCGCGTTGCGAGAGGTCTTCGGCGGATATGAAGAGAAGAGCGTTCTATGAGAGTGAGTGAACTGGCGGGCAAGCGGGCCCCGCCCGAAATGCTGGTGAACGTCGCGAAACTGGTAACTGCTTACTATTCGGGCAAGCCGGATGGCGGGGTGGCGTTCGGGACTTCGGGGCATCGCGGCACATCGTTCAACACCACATTCAACGAAGGGCAAATTTGGGCGATCACTGAAGCGATCTGCCGGTACCGGAAGCAACAGGGTACGGATGGGCCTCTGTTTCTGGCGAAGGACACCCATGCGCTCTCCGAACCCGCGTTTGCGAGCTGCATGGAAGTGCTGGCGGCAAACGAAGTGGAGGTGATGATCGACCGGGACGGCGGGTATACGCCGACTCCGGTGGTGAGCCACGCGATTTTGAACCATTTGGGCGGACGGGCGGATGGGATTGTGCTGACTCCATCCCACAATCCGCCTGAGGATGGCGGCATTAAGTACAACCCTCCGAACGGCGGGCCTGCCGATACCAACGCGACGAAGTGGATTGAAGACCAGGCGAATGCGCTTTTGCGGGATGGCCTGCGACACGTGAAACGGGTGAACTATAACGCCGCGATACGGGCCGAAACCACCCACCGGTATGATTATGTTTCGGCCTACGTAGAAGATCTGGACCGGGTTGTGGATATGGGCGCAATTCGGGATGCGGGGTTGAAGCTGGCAGTGGACCCGATGGGCGGCGCAGGGGTTGCGTATTGGGATCGCATTGCGGAGCGCTACGCGTTTGCGCTCGATGTGGTGAACCGGCATCTGGACGCGACGTTCCGGTTCATGACGGTGGATTGGGATGGCAAAATCCGGATGGACTGTTCGTCGCCCTATGCCATGGCCTCGCTGATCGGATTGAAAGACAAGTACGACGTGGCCTGGGGCAGCGACACGGACCATGACCGGCATGGAATCGTTACGCGCGCTGCCGGGCTGCTGAATCCGAATCACTACCTGGCGGTGGCGATCGAGTACCTGTTCCGGAACCGGCCGGGATGGCGCGTGGATTCCGGAGTAGGCAAGACGCTAGTGAGCAGCGGCATGATCGACCGGGTGACGAAAAGCCTGGGCCGGCGTCTGGTGGAAGTGCCGGTGGGGTTCAAATGGTTCGTAGACGGGCTGGTGGATGGGTCGCTCGGCTTTGGCGGCGAGGAGAGCGCGGGGGCTTCGTTTCTGAGGCGCAACGGGCGGGTTTGGACGACGGATAAGGATGGCATCATCATGGGCTTGTTGGCTGCCGAGATGATGGCGGTGACGAAGCGCGACCCCGGGGACCGCTATCTGGAGCTGACGCGGGAGTTCGGGGCGCCGGTTTATGAGCGCATTGACGCCCCGGCGAATGCCGCGCAAAAGGCAGTGCTGGCACGGCTTTCGGCAGACCAGTTAAAGGCCACCGAACTGGCCGGTGAGCCAATTACAGCGGCCCTGACGAAGGCGCCCGGAAACGGGGCGGCCTTGGGCGGCTTGAAGGTGGAGACGAAGAACGGCTGGTTCGCCGCGCGGCCTTCGGGAACGGAAGAGGTTTACAAAATTTACGCCGAGAGCTTTTTGGGCGAAGATCATCTGCGGCGCATCCAGGACGAGGCGCAGCGCCTGATCGGTGATCTTTTCGCTGCTAACATAAAGAAGCCATGACGCCGATTCGTGTCCTGGTGGCAAAGCCGGGCCTGGACGGCCACGATCGCGGCGCGAAAATCATCGCGCGAGCTTTAAGAGACGCGGGGATGGAAGTCATTTATACTGGTTTGCGTCAGACCCCGGAGATGATAGTCAGCGCGGCCCTGCAGGAAGATGTGCAGGTGATTGGGCTTTCGATCCTATCCGGAGCGCACAACGCGATTGTGCCGCGGCTGATGGAACTCCTTCGTGAGAAGGAGATGACGGATGTACTCGTAGTCGTCGGGGGGATTATCCCGGACGAAGATGCGAGGCAATTAAAAGAACAAGGGGTAGCAGAGGTATTCCAACCCGGGGCATCGCTGGAAGGAATTGTGAGATTCATTCGCGAGGCAACCGGAGAACAAGAGAAAAGGTCATTTGAATGGAAAAGCAGTTAAAGATTGCGGTGTTCATCGATTTCGACAACATTGAGATAGGCGTAAAGTCGACGCTGCAGCGGGATTTCGATGTCGCCGCGGTGCTGGAAGCCCTGAAGGAACGGGGTGAGATTGTCACCAAGATCGCTTATGCGAATTGGGGACGGCAGGATACGCATACACGCGCGTTGAGCGAGCACGCGGTGCAGATGGTGCAGCGGGACCCTTCGCCGCGCGGGGATAAGAATGGCGCTGACATCAATTTGGCGCTCGATGCGCTGGAGATGGCGTTCACGCACGATCACATCAACGCCTTCGCCATTGTGAGCGGTGACAGCGACTTCATTGCGCTGGTGAACAAGCTGAAGCAGTACGACAAGACGGTTTTTGTGGTGGGCGGCCGCGCGTTCACCAGCACGATCCTGCAGAAGAACTGCCATGAGTTTGTCAGCTATGAATCGCTTATGGATGAGCCTCCGAGAAGCGCGCCGAATGAGCGGCAGCAGCAGTTGCAGTTTCAACCGCAGCCCGCGGGCGAAGCCCCTCCCGGGGGACAGCCGGCTCAGGGCGATAAGCCGGAGAAGCAGCCGTTTGAAAGACAGCCATTCGAGAAGCAGGGACGGCGCGACTTCTATGAGAAGAAATATAGTGGCGGCGGGAGTGGGGGCGGCGGATATCAGGGTCGCGGTCAGGGGGGACGGCGTCCTCCGGCTCTCGATTTGGCGCAAGCGATGCCGCTGGTGGACCGGGCTTTGCAGGTGCTGGAGCGCCGTGAGGTTCGGCCGCAGTTGGGTCTTCTGAAATCCACCATGCTGCAACTGGATTCCAGTTTCAGTGAAAAGGCGTATGGCGCGGGAAGCTTTACGGATTTCGTCGACAAGCTGCGCAAAGCGGATTACGTCGCGGTGACGGGCGGCGAAGGCCGCTACATGATTCAGCGGAAGGGTTCGGGGGCCTCGGAGAAGACGGTGAAGCCGGAAGGGGCGCTGCCGGTGCTGCGGGATGTCCTGGAGAACCATCGCCTGGAAATGGAAGACGGCGCGCTGGCGGAAGATCTGCTGGCTTGGGTGAAAGAAGACCAGCCCGCCTTCGATTGGAAAACGTTCGGGTTCCAGGAGTTCAGCGAGCTGTTGAACTTCGCGCAGGACAAAGGCGTCGTAAAGATCCAACCGGACGAGAAAGGCTTGCAGGTATTCCTCGGGACTGAGTTCCATCCGCCAGCGATTCCGGACGCTCCGCCACCGAGGGAGATCGAGCCGGAAGAAGAGCGGCAGCCGGTGGTAAAGGGCCAGCCTACGGCGAGGGAGCCGCGGGTGAAGCGCACGGCCCGGAAGACGGCGTCACGGGCGCCGAGCTTGGCTACGGACATGCAGGACCTTGGTGAAGAGGAAGAGGCCACTCCGGATGACTTAGGGAATGTAGCGGAGCCGGGTCCGGCGCAAGCGGAGCTTCTGGACGACGAGCAGCCGGGTAGCGGGCAGTTGCCCGACGAGCAGCCTCGCGATGAGCGGCTCCTTGGTGAACAGCCGAAGGTGGGAGCCCCCGCGGCCAGGAAGGCAGTTCGGAAGATGCCGTCTAAGCGGAGTACGGCGAAGCGGGCGCCGAAGGCAGCCGATCCGGAGCGCCATCCGGAGACGGATCCGGAACCGCAGCCGGAATAAGATTTTTCACTGCCGCACGAAACCGGCGCTGGTGAGGAGAAAGGCGAGTTTTACGCCGTCGCCTTTGGAAATATAAGGGTTTTTGACATGAAAGCGGACGGTCACCACGTCTCCCTCTTTTAGGTGTGGAGGAAGCGGTGCGCTGTAGGTGTAATCGTGCGGGGCCTCGATGTGAATGGGGGGCGCGGGGTGTCCTGCGATCCACGCCTCTATG
>JALYXI010000321.1 GCA_030947245.1 Acidobacteriota bacterium | reverse complement strand
GCCCCAGGTGACTTTACAGGAGACTTCGCCATCATTCTTTATGCAGAAGTAAGGAGCAATCGCAAGCACAGCTTTCAGCAGCGTGCTTTTGCCCATGCCGTTGCGGCCCATAAGGGCAATCTTTTCGCCGCGAAGGACGCGGGCCGAAAAGTTGCGGATCACGTGATTCGATCAGTAGGACCAATACAGGTTATCGAATTCGAGAATGTGTTTGCCGGAGGGACGTTTGAGCTCGAACTTGATGAAGGGGCGCTGGATGTTGGAGCGTGCGAGTTCGGTGGTTTGATGGCGTTCTACCTCGCGCTTGCGGGACGTAGTTTGACTGGACCGGGTGCCGGCGGAGAAGCGGGCGATGAACTCATTCAATTGAGCGATTTTCTTTTCGCGCTGGGCATTGTCGGACTCGATGCGGCTGCGGATCTGAGTCTTGGCGAGCACCATGTCGTCATAGCCGCCGGTGTACGTGATGATGGTCTGGTAATCGATATCGGCGGTATGGGTGGTGACGCTGTTCAGGAAGTGGCGATCGTGCGAGATGACGATGAGGCAGCCTTCGTAGCGGACCAGAAAATCCTGGAGCCAGTGGACGGAATCGAGATCCAGGTAATTCGTGGGCTCATCGAGCAGCAACGCTTGCGGATGGCCGAAGAGAGCTTGGGCGAGGAGAACACGGACCTTTTCACCACCTTGCATTTCGCTCATGAGACGTTCATGGCGATCATCCGGAATATCGAGCCCCTGGAGCAGAATGGCGGCATCGCTTTCCGCTGTGTACCCATCTTCGTCGGCCACAACGCCTTCCAGTTCGCCGAGACGCATGCCGTCTTCATCGGTTAAATCCGCTTTGGAATACAGAATTTCGCGTTCGGCGAGCGCACTCCAGAGGGGCTTGTTGCCCATAATGACGGTGTCGATGACGCGGAACTGGTCGAAGGCGAACTGGTCCTGGCGGAGCACGCCGACTTTCTTGGGCCGGACTACGGTGCCTTTTTGCGGTTCGTCCTCCCCGGTGAGGAGTTTCATGAAAGTGGACTTGCCGGCGCCATTCGGGCCGGTGAGTCCGTAACGGCGGCCGGCCACGAAGGTGGTGGAAACCTCTTCGAACAGAATTTTGGCGCCGAAGCGCATGGATACATTGCTTACTGAAATCACAGGATGTCTCGGGTGGAATTTTTATTTTACCGCGGATGTGCGAGCGCGGTTGAAGTAGTGGTAAATCACCATGGCAACGGCCATAGTGGGAACGGCAAAGAAGATGCCGACGGGGCCGAACAGGGCGCTGGCGGCGATGACTCCGAAGAACACAGCCATGGGACCGAGCCGGGTGCGCTTTCCCAGAATGCGCGGAGTGAGATAAAAGCCTTCCAGCGCTTCGACCAGAACCCAGACAGCGAGAGCGGCAAGGATCTGCGGGAACGAACGGCCGGCAAGCGCGGTGGCGGCAAGAACCAGGATCAAGCCGAGGGGCGCGCCGAAGATGGGCACCAAGTGGAGCAGCGCGCAGACGGGACCGAGGAGAAACCAGGCTGGGACGCCAGTCAGGGCGAAACCGAGCGTGTAGAGTGCGGCGAGGATGGCGATGATTTGCAGCTCGCCTTTGAGCCAGTTTGCGAGCGTGGTGAGGATCTCGGAGAGGAGGCTCATCGGGAAAGAGGAAGCAATTCATGGGCCCGGAACCGCAGGAGCACAATGAGGTATGCGCGTCGCGTTGGTTTTGCTGGTGTTGATTTTGCCGGTTGCGAGTTCTCTAATGCTTGGGCAGAGGCGGCGGGCACAGCAGCCGACCGCGAGCGCGGGGGCTTATAGTCTACCCGCGGTGACGTTCCACGGCGTCCTGAAAGAGATGACAGGCAAGGAGATTGTGATGGAGGCCGAGGACGGGCAAACGGTGACGCTATTTCGAAACCGGAAAACGCGATTTCTGAAAGGAAAAAACGAGATTCCCGCGAAAGAGATCCAGCCCGGTGCGCGTTTGACGGTTGACGTGTCGAAAAACCCGGACGCGAGTTTGCTGGCGGTGAATGTCATGGTCGATCAGAAATAGTTCCGCGGATTAGCGATTCCGGCGGAGTGCGGCGCGCCAATTCAGGAAATATGCGATCTCGCCGCTTGTTCCTTTTGTTTGGATCAGGGTCAGCAGCGTGCGCGACACGAGGTCTTCCGGCCAGTAATTAAGGCCATCCATTGCATACCGGCGCACGGAAGCGTCTGAATGATACAGATAGCCGGTCAGGATCGCGAGCGACGAATTATCGGGAATGCCCAGCAAGCCCGGAAGGGTATCGGTTAGCAACTCCGCGGCATCGGTCGGCGGATGCTCGCGCAGAGTTTGGAGCCATTCGGCGCGGCCATTTGGTTTTTGGGGAAACACTTGAATGGGAGTCCATTCGCCGCGGATCTTGAAATCAGTCTCTGGCTGCGCACCAAAGGGCAGGCTCAGCAGGGTGAAACGAACTTCGTACGTTCCCGGTAGATCGAAGCGATACAAGAGATGCAGCGGCATGCGGCCCACGTTATGCGGTTCCGAGGGAGATTTATACGATCCGCAAACGTTGCCGCTAACGATGATTCCGTATCGCGTCCAGCCGGAGCCGGGCAGGAGGGGAAGGAGGTTTCCGTTCCTGCGCACCTCTACCTGATTGCAGCCAAATGCCGCCGGACCCAGAACGGACGGGTACCCGATCCAGCCTTCAAACGGCAGTTCGACTTTCAACCAAACCGGCATATCTGTATAGGCTGGCCGATCGAGCGAGACAACAGTCTTTTCGAACCCGACTTTCATCTGAACCGGCAAGCTGGACTGTCCGTTATAAACCACGCGAATGTCCGCACCGGCACTCTCCAACGCATCTACCGGGACTTTGCAGTTGATCTGCTGCTCGGAGACGTAGAGCAGTCCGGCTGGCCGATCGCCAATGAGGACCTGTGTACCGCAGAGCTCATTGGGGTAAACGAGGTCATCGGAAGGAGTGCGGCTCGTGCGGCTTGGGTCGAATCTTTGGCGGCGGATCGGAGTAGCGGAGGCCGCGCAACCTGATCCCAAATGCCGGCCGTAGATCGATATTCCGGTCCCCGGGACCAGGATCTGAGCCTGGCGGTCGCCCCGCGCAACACCTTCAGCCGTGAACTGCGGCGGCGGATCGGCGCCACGGACTGGGGCCGATAGAGATAGGCAAGAAAGTAGGAATACGAGTGGCCGGGAAGACCTCATGCAAGTCAATGACGCTATTTG
>JALYXI010000302.1 GCA_030947245.1 Acidobacteriota bacterium | reverse complement strand
CTGTCATGTAGCGGGTTGCCGTACTGCCAATCCAGGCTTGTCCCAGATTCCCGGGAACGGCGCTCTGGGCGAACGCTGTCAGCGTAGGTTCAACAGGAAAAGTGGCGAGCCCTCCATCGCCCGGACTGAAACTGGCACTGTCAAGAATGTCTCGCGCTGCGCCCCGGAATTGGAACTCATGAAAATCTCCATTCACGCTAATGGAAAGCTGGTTGACCACAGCCCCCGAAATCACGCGCTGCACCGCCGCACTGGGAGCCCAGAAATCAAAAAGACTTATACTCGGGAGCTCCGTTGTAGGTAAGTATGTAACGGTTGGGGAGAAAGGTGCGCCCGGACCAGGTGTAAGTGAGAATGGCGCATTCAAGAGCACCGTGGTTCCGTCGATAATCGATGCAACAAAGCGAATCTCGGAATTGAAGCTGACAGCCTGGTTTACAGACAAGCCGTG
The DNA here is from genome assembly GCA_030947245.1 of Acidobacteriota bacterium. GTDB lineage: Bacteria > Acidobacteriota > Terriglobia > Bryobacterales > Bryobacteraceae > JALYXI01. Next base: position 11,411 of record JALYXI010000302.1, on the reverse strand, counting down.
TGGTGAAGCAAAGCTAATTTGACTGGCATTGGTTGAGTTGCCCGCGATCCCCCCGGCGAAGATCAAAGGGTCGGAACCCAGAGCCGCTTGGAACAATGGTCCGTGTCCAGGAATTGCCAAGCCTGTCTGCCAGGAAGAGAGATATGTCTTAACCCCAAAGTCAGTTTTGCGCCGGGCTCCAGAAGAGATGCCCGCGAAAGTGCGGCTTCCCGTCTTGTCGTTTCGTTGTCCGCTCTCGATCTGTTGCCGTGCGCTTAACTGGACGGCTGAGAACCGATTCTGGGCCGTAATCTGGGGAACCTGCCCAAATGCCTCCTCCACCGCTACATAGAAGCGGTTTGCATTAGACGAAATGTATGCCATATTTGCTCCTCCGTAATCACTTGCTTATTTCGACTTCGAATGATACTTTTGCGGTCTGGATGAAATGTTTTCCCCCCGCCCGTACAGGAGAGTATGTGACCTCATACCCGCCGGCATAATAAAAACCTTCAATCCATTCACCTCTCACTTGGTCCAGCAAATGACACACAAGATCGGAATATTCCTGCGTCTTTGCATCTAGAGCTTCGAACCGGTCTTCGGAGTGACGTACCTCGATACATACTTGCGCCGTTCCCGAAAAGACGCTAAATTTCTCTTTAAGAGTGTTGCTTAACTTCTCACAGTAAACCAGTAGACTCGGGTACTCCGCCGCGTTTGAACGTTCAACCAGCTCGATAGCAATACTTTGGGACAGTACCGAACGAATCTCGGGTAATGGAGTGCGCCCGGCTTTCCGCAAGGCTGAAATGTGAGCATTGATTCCCACACTGGAGTTGATACGTTCAGTCAAATACTTTGTTACGGCTCGGCTAATGTCTCCCATTTCACCCTCGTTGCAGTAGTCGCGGTATGCGGCGCACTTCATTGGGCATTTGCCCATCGCTAGGCTGGTTGCCGGTCGAGTTAGCCAGGGACGGCAGGTAACACCAGTCCGCGTCTGGCGCTAGTAACTCCGTGTTTTGCTGGAACAAATTGCCTGGAACGGTCCCACCATAAAAGTTCCAACCCACCACTTTGGGCGGAAGCGTGGAAACCGTAAGATCCGCGGCGGTCCCGTCCGTTAAATCGGTTGAAAGTACGCTGGACGGGCTGGATTCTTCCCCCGCTTGGTTCTGGTAGGTCACAGCGAAATAGAAGGTTCCCCCGGTCTCCGCAGCTGGAACGGTGCTCACAAGCGGCTGTGGCGGTTGCCTGACAGGATCCCTTACAAATCCAATTCCTGATTCTTCAAACGTGGCGCGAGCCGAGCGCGACAGTATCTGATACTGCTTGGCGCGGGCCTGATGGCGGTCATTGAGCTGGCTATAGTAAGCGTCCAGATAAACAAGCGACAGTGCTTCATGGATCAGCCACAGCCTCAGAGCAGGCGACCATGTGACGTGCTCGAGATTGTAGAATCGCACCGCGCCGATATACCACTCCCGCGGGTGACTTCTGGAGAGTAGTGCGTCCAACTCGATGCCCAACGTCTCCTGTGCGAGCAGCAACTTAGTCGTTAAATTAATCCCTTCCGCGCCTGAAACCGATAGGACATTGGAATCGTGCTGAACCAAGGAGTCAACCGTCGCTCCTGGGCCGTCCACGAAAAGGGCCATTCTTTATGAGTCCTTAGCCGCTTTGTGCGACTGCTTCTGCGGCACGACGATCACCTGAAGCCTGTTCAGTGTAGAAGCTTCTTCCGAATCTCTTCTGCGTTGCACATTCCCGGCATGAAAATCGATCGATTCTTCACTGGTTGCCAAGCGCGCTCGCGCCTCAGCGATGTGCTGGGCGGCGATGTGCCGGGTTACTTCGGTGCATACACCGGCCTTGCCTCCGTCTTGCGTATCCAGGCTCACCACCACAGCAAAGGGCTCGGTGAGCGTACTCTCAACTTCTCGTAGTTTTCGGTAGTAAACTCTTAAGTCCACAGTAGGTTCTCCCTTCTGAATTAGAATGGGCAAACGTTTAAATCGTTTGCCCTAGAATGGTGCCTGATCTTCCGCTTCGTCCTAACAGGTTACCTGTACACCGAAGTTGTTACGCAGTACCGAAGCACCGTAAAGCACGTCCACTGTGAATTGCTGGGCTAAAGTATTCGGTTGATAGCTCATAGTAACTCGCATCCCGAAACTACCCAGCTCCGCGTATTCCGCAATCGCGCCCGTGCCAGGAAGTGGCTGTGGCAGTCTCCGCACAACAAGACCTAACCCATTCTTTGCAAATGCAAGGTTGTGAATCGCGGCAGGGCCGCTTCCCGTCTTCGACACGAATTGCGATCGGAACACAAAGAAATCTTTGATTTTACCGATGGTTCCATCGATGATCGTGCGAAGACCGGCCTCTCCAGCGGTCTGATACTCGCTGAATCGGGGAATCTGGCGAAGCTGAGAGTAAGTATTGGCATCCACAACCAGATACTTCGGCTCACTCGCGGGCAGCTTCGCTTCGAAGAGCGAGGTCTCGGCCGCATCCAGGATCGCCTCGGTGATCGGTGTCCCCGGTGTCCCCACTGGGGAATTCGCGGTGAAACCGGCGTATAGCGCCAGAAGGTCTGATTCTATGCGCTCTGCGATGGCGACCACCGCCGGCTGCATGTAGACTTTAAGCAGATCCGGAACTGCGAGCACTTTCGTGATGTCCGGAATCTGGAACGTCGCCTCCGCGTGGGTGTTGAGAACGATCTGTGCATTTCCAAGACTCGGATTCTGAGTCTGTACCATGCCGCCCTCTGCAATATTATTAGCCACTAGGGTCGGGGGAATCGGAATGTTCACCGTGTCTCCCGCCTGCGCCAAAGTTGGTTCGTAATCGCGGTTTACAAGGTTGCCCATAACAAGGTTTCCAACAAGTGCGGGCAAGGCGTCAGCCGCAACAAGTTTCACAATCGCGTTCGCTACATTCGCTGAAGTAATAGATGGCATGTTTCTCCTGTGTTATTTTTATAAGTCGCTACTGCTTGAATTGCCGCTGGATTCAAATCTTTAATGCCTGGGATGCAACTCGCACTATTTCCTGCCGCACTCTTTCCAACTCGGCCTTGTCCATCCCGGGACGAATCCTGTCCAGGTCCACTGGAGGCGCGCTGTTGACCGGCGTTTTCTGGTTGGCTGTGAATCCCGATCCTCCGGAGATTCTGGCCGGAAGAAACTCCGGGTTGTCCTGCACAAATCCGCTCAGGTATTCCTTCGCGGGAACCTCTCCGGTTTCGCCTTTTGCCACCAAACGTCCGTCTTCAGTTCGGTAAATCCCGTCCTGAACCGCTTTGTATGCTAAGTCAAGCTTAGTGACGCCTAGCTGCTGCAATTCCGACCTGATTATCGAATTCCGCTGTGCTTCGTCGGCAATCTTGCGGTTTCGCTTACTCTCTTCAACAACCTCGTTCAGCCGCTTTTCGAGCTGCTCCCGCCGTCGCCGTTCCTCTTGCAACTCTGCTTTGTAGGCCGGTTCCTTCTTGGAAACGTCCTGGCGCATATACTCCTGCACCGCGCGCTGAACAATCGATTCAACATCCATTGCGTTTTTTGCCGGTTCTTCCACTCTTCCTCCTAAGTCTTTGTCAGACTCGCGTCGATCTCCGCAACAATCTGGTTCTTGATATCCTGGCGAACGTCACAGAAATATTTCAGTGCTAAACGCTTAAACAACTGCTTCCGCAACGTTGTTGACTCAATCCCAAGATCCAGCAGCCTCTTCGCATCATCGAGTTCGGTCCCGAAATCCCCGATGTCGAACTCATCCATCCCGGAAACATCAACGAGAATGTCATCCTGACGCGCTTTGTTAACCGATTCCAGAACCTGCCGCATTGCTTCCTTTACTGTGTCGCCATAAGCGCGAAGGATCTCCTGAGTCACCCCAAAATCGCGCTGCTTGCTTAATCCCGACTGAACCGTTGCGACCTGCGGACCACCAGCTTGGTTCATTAGATAGCAAACCCGGTAAATCTCGTCCTTCAGCCGGCCAAGATTGTCTGCTGCAATCTGAAAGACATGTCCTTCCGGTTCTGTCCATCCGAATCGGTCTTGGGGCCCGAGTTGGATGTAGTACGATTCACCCGCGATCTGATTCCACTCCCGATCAGAGTAAATCACCGGTGTCGCGAACAGGCCCATCGTTAGCGCCCAGGCGAGCGCGTTGGACTTGTTAAAATGCTCCAACTGCAGCAATGCCGCTTTATTCATCAACCAAAGTCCTTCGCTGACACGAAGTTCCACGACCGGCACTCGATTCTGTCTGGCAAAGCCGTGTTGGCCCTCACTTTGCAAAGTGATTGCTGCAGAGTCTCCGCTTTTCGTCGTGTCCTGAGAGTAAATACGGAAACTCTCGCGGTCGTAATAGATCCAGCGTTGTTCGCTACGCCAGTCCGAGTCCGTGACTGAGTTCTGTTTCAAGCAGGATGTGCGAAATACAATCCACTCTAGTTTTCCATCGTGGTCGTAACTCCAATTGATCACTTCCTCTGGACTGTAATCGACAAGGTAGGCCCGGGACCGGCCCTGCTCATCCTCCTCTGCACGTGTCTTTGCCCCGCCGCTCACGATGGGAAATTCAACCGCAAGGTAAGACCGGCCATAAACAAGCGTCTGCCCCATCTGCCGCCTGAAGAACTCCGTTAACGTCGTTCCCCGTAAGTCGCAATTGTGGATGAATTCGCTGTAAAACGTCTCCGTCTGCTCGGTGCTTCCGTCTAGCTGCAGCACTGGCTCGCGTCTCATCAGAGTCGCCGAATACCAGTCGATAATCGATCCGATGTAGTTTTCGTAGAAGACTCGGCTTAGCCGCTCGAGGTAAACATCTCCCGGTTCCTTACCTCGACGTACCAGATACTCGGCAGATCGCTCCCGGAACTGCTCACCACCCGCGTATAGATCGCGGTATTTTCGCCAGATTGTCTTCTGGGCCACGTACTCGGGATGTTCTCGATTGATGAAATGCATAGGTTGTCCGGCTCTACAGTAACGCTCTATTCCTCTCGCCGATTGTCAGGATCGGCTTACATTCGAAATAAATCAGGTAACCTAGAGCGTCGGATGCATGCGTTCGACGTCGATCTTTGTTCTTGTCGATATCAGTGCTGTCAGCTCGATAAGAAACCTGCTCGAAGTCTTTGATCAACTCCCTACACTTTCTATCGATGACTAGCTGCGCACCATCGGAGGCTTGCTTGAACTTCGCATTCACCAACATCACGCGTTCCCGTACGCGCGGGTTGTAATTCGGAATCTGATATCGCATGCTTTCCCGTCTGCTTCTAAAATGTTGGACTACAATGTCGTAGTCGGAGCTGCCTTTGGTGCTGTCGGCGCGGCCGGAAGCGTCTCCGTAAATGGAATAACCCGCCGCATGTGATCCATACCGCTTACTGAACTCTTCGCAAGCCTCTTGTGTAGAGGCGCGGTTCAGAACAATTTCATCCAGTACGTAAATTGTGCTCCCATCCATCTGCACAACGACGGAACAAAGAGGATCCACATTGAAGTCCATCGCCCAGCAAATGGGGCGGTGTGGAATCGGGCGTAGATCGCGAACGTGGATTCCGTGCTCAAACTCGGAGTACACGCGGGTACTGCCGACACTTAGATACTCCCCGAGCACTTCTTGTTGAAAAAATGCATCATCGTAGCTGTCTTTCAGCCTTTCGTAATAATCAGGTATTTTTGTCAAAACGTGCTTATTCTCGAATGCGCGGGCTCGAGTTACGCCGTATCGCGCGGATTTTAAGTCAATAAACCGGCGGTAGACCCAGTCGTATCCTTTAGGTGTCCAGACCGCAAATCCACACAACCGGATGGCCTTGGGATCGCGAAGCCGCCCTTCCATTCGGAGCCATGCCTCTTCGTGGGTGTAAGTCAGCTCATCCAGTCCGAACCACGCGATATTTGTTCCCCTAAGACGCTCAAAATCGTCCATTGAACGGAACAGGATCTTAGACCCGCTTTCACTCAAGCGCATCACATTCTCCGACTTACAAACCGAAAAGGGAATGTGATTAACCTCCAGAATCTCAACAAACGCGGCCTGAGTCGCGTCCCGCAGCATCGGATAAGTTGGCGCGCCGATCAAGCCGGTGCGTCCGGGATTTGTATAGGCCATACGGATGGCCTCGTGGCACAACGCCTGGCTTTTCCCCGATCCAATCGGTCCGGAGAAGCCTTTGAATCTAAATGTACTGTTATGAAAATCCGTCTGAGAAGGAAGCGGACTGTATTCTATGTTTCTGAGGTGGATTCCGTCCCGTTCAATGAGTCGACCCATGTGATCTTAATGTGCTTCACGTTTTCGGATAGAAGATCCTTTTGCAACTCCAACAGCCGTACAAATTCGGCTACGGTCGGCTTCACCTCGCCGCTTTTCAGTTTGCGGCTCATCGCTGCAACTGCTTCCGCGACCGCTTCGGCCAGACTTGCCGGTTCGCACGTCATCTCCGCGTTTTCAATTTCGTTTTTCAGGCTGGAGTTCCTCCGTTCGGCGTGCTCCATCACTCTTCCCGAACTCAAACTAGCATCACCCTGGAACGCTAGGCTGCTTACAATCCACCCAAACTGCTGAATGCAAAAGCCAAAAAGTGGGAAAAAAATTGGTGAACGCGCGGTCCGGTGTCCGCCAGCCCCTTACTTTCCGTTCTTTCCAGCGCTCTCGGTCACGCTACGGGCCACGTAGTTGTTGATCTTCGCTTCGTTGCGCGCAATTTCGTAATACGCAGACTTAAGCAATTGATCTTTGCGCGTCAATAGATTTTCCCGAATGGTCTGCTGAACACGGGGGTCGCTCAACTCCCGCTGGCCCGCCGGTTCCCGCGAGATCATCTTCAGAATCCGGTATCCGTCTTCGGTCCGGACAATGGGAGAAAGTTGTCCGGGTTGCAGCGAAAAAATCAGCTTCTGCAATTCTGGCCCTGTCTTTTCTAGAGCAGATTCAGGTACGTAACCCAGGTCCCCCCCGTTGGCCGCGGTGTTCGGGTCTTCTGAATAGTTCTGCGCCATCATCGCAAAATCCTGTCCTTGCCTCAATCGAGCTTCGATAGCCTTTATTTTGGTTCTCGCCTCCTCGTCGCTTTTGGCTTTGTCCCCTTTCAAATTCTTGATGTTAGGGTCGGCGCTCGGCGTAACCACGATCTGCATCAAATGGATCTGCGGCTCTGCCAAATTGAAATTCTTCCGGTTCGTAGCGTAGAAGCTGGAAACATCTGAGTCCGTGATGTTGATCTTCGAAGTAATCTCTTTATTGAAAAGTTTCTGGACACTCAAATCTTTCCTCAACTGTGCCTTCAGGTCTTCGACCGTCATGCTGCGCGCCTTTAACTGCTGCTCAAACTGTTCTTTCGTGTAGGGGGCCCGCAACTCATTCAGCTTTGTCTCCACGTCCGCATCGGTCGCCATCAGTCCGCTCTTTTCCGCGCGCTGTTGCATGATCTCGTTGTCGATAAGGCTTCGCAATACTTCCAATTTCTGGATCATCGTCTGATCGTCATTCGCATTCACAGGCGTGGGTGTGTATTGAGACTTGAATGTCTTATCAAGTTCGGCGTAGGTGATGGGGCGTCCATTCACTGTCGCCGCGACGTTTGCCGGTGGGGAGCTCTTGCAGCTAATTACCGCCCCCACCACTGCCAGCAACACAAATCGCTTCTTCATGTAAGATTTCATTATAGATATGAATGTTGGCATAATCGGAACGGGCGCAATTGCTCACAAGCACGCCCAGGCGTACCGCAACATCGGCTTTACTATTTCCATTTGCCACAATGCTACCGCCGCTTCTGGTGAGCGTTTTGCCGCTCAGTACGGAGCCCGGCTGGCGCCAACTTTTGAAGAAGTGTGCTCAGATCCCGAAGTCGATTTCGTAGATGTCTGTACTTTCCCGGATTTCCGCCTTCAACCGCTTCGCGCCTGTGCGGAAAATAGGAAACACATTCAGGTCCAAAAGCCGATTGCGACCAACACCGCCGTAGCGCGCGAAATGGTCGATATTGCCAACGAGTCGGATATCCTTCTCGGCGTAGTCAGCCAGCATCGGTTCGATGATTCCAGCCTGTTTCTCAACCAGGCGATTGCGGAAGGCCGGTTAGGTCGCCTGATTCAATGTGACTCCTATACCAAATGGTTCCGTTCAGCCGAATATTACTCCCGGCCTATAAAGGGAAGTTGGCAGACCGAAGGCGGTGGAGCTCTCATTAACCAGGCAATTCATCAAGTCGATATTCTGCGGTGGCTGGCCGGACCGGTTCAGTCTCTTTTCGGAATGTGGCAACTTGGCAGCCTTCACGCGATCGAGTCTGAGGACCTCGTAAACGCCCTCTTGCGCTACGAAAGCGGCGCCACCGGTGTGATCCAAGCCTCAACGGCCATCTGGCCCGGTTATACGGAACGAATCGAGATCCACGGTACTAAGGGAACTGCGGTCATCAGCGGCGATAAGCTGACGCAATGGGATGTTCTTGATGACCACGGTCCTGCGGCCCCGCTTGCAAGCGATGTTGCGTCCGGTGCCTCCGATCCAATGGCTATCTCGCTAACTCCTTTTGAACGTCAATTTCAAGACTTTGCCGCCTCAATCCGGTCTCATCGTAAGCCTTTGGTCGCGGGAGAAGAGGGACTCGCGGCTTTGGAGCTAGTCGAAGCGGTTTACAGGTCATGCCGCCAAGGTCTCCCTGTCGAACTTAGTCGCTGACAGCCAGTTCTTCTTCCAGTTGCTGCTTCATGATGAGTTCCGAGTAGTATCCGTCTTTCCGCGCCAACTCAGCCGGAGTTCCTTGCTCCACAATACGCCCTCCAGAAAGCACCACCACGTAATCCGCTCGTTTTACTGTCGAAACTCGGTGTGAAATTAACATCACGGTCCGCTGGGCCATAACCTCCTGAAGTCCAGCCAAGATCCGCTCTTCCGTCATTGTATCGACGCTGGAAAGCGCATCGTCCAAAATCAAAATTTGCGGATTCCGGATTAATGCCCGGGCAATTGCCACCCGCTGCTTTTGCCCTCCCGATAAAGTAATTCCCCGTTCTCCCACCACAGTCTCGTAGCCCTTCGGGAATCCCTGTATGTCCTCGGCAACTCCCGAGAGTTCGGCTGCGCGTTCCACATCTTCTCTGCTCGCTCCTTGCACTCCGAACCCAATGTTTTCTGCAATAGTCGCACTGAAAAGAAACGTCTCTTGGGGAACGTACCCGATCTGCCGTCGCAGATGCTCCGGCTGTAGCTTACGTAGATCTATTCCATCTATCAATACGCTCCCTGTGTCAGGGTCGAGCAACCTCGGAATCAAATTGAGTAATGTAGACTTACCGGAGCCGGTATGTCCAACCACACCCATCGTTTGCCCCGGAGCAATCTGAAGATTGATGGACCGCAGCGCGGGTCCGTCGGGGTAAGTTACACTAACTTGCCGGAACTCCACAGAACCCAGGGTACCCGTGAGCGCCGCTGGCTCCTCTGGAGCGGCAATCCAGGGGACCTCCTCCGTAATCTGGTGGATTCGGCTGAGTGAGGCCCGTCCCCTCTGCATCAGGTTCACCACCCAGCCCAGCGCAATCATCGGCCACACCAAGGTGCTCATGTATGTGTTGAACATAACGAAGCTTCCAACGGAAAGCCTGTTACTCAGAACCTCCCGTCCGCCCCACCACAGGACAATCAGGAACGTGAGTCCGATAAGTGCCTCAAGCAGCGGTTCAAATATGCCCTGAACCCGGACTAACCCTAGATTCTGACTTATGTAATCCCGGTTCAGATTCTCAAACTTCCGCACTTCCGCCTGTTCCTGCGCGTAGGCCCGGACCATACGAACTCCGGAGAGGCTCTCCTGAACCAAACTGCTGATATTTGAAAACGTGGCCTGAATTGCCTCGAACCGGTTATGGATTCGCCGCCCGAAGTAGATTACTGCAAAACTTACAAGCGGGGCAGGAAGAATAGAAAAAAGCGCCAAGCGCCAGTTCACCGCTATCATCACCCCGAGAGTCATCAGAAAGGTCAGGCTCGTTTCAGTCCAGTACATCACTCCCGGGCCCAACATCATTCGCACGGCGTTCAGGTCGTTTGTCGCCCGGGCCATGATGTCCCCGGTCCGGTTTTGAGAATAATAAGCGGGCGAAAACGAGACCAGCTTCCGGAACAGGTCGTTTCGAATCTCGAACTCAATGTCTCGTGACGCCCCAATCAGAATAACGCGCATCCAGTACTGAAAGAATCCCTTCAAGAAGCAAATTGCGATCATCGCTCCGGCGAAAGCGAGAATCTTGGTCATTCGCTCGCCCGCGGTAAGACTCTCAATCGCACCCCGAATCATCAAAGGAAGCAAAACTGCCGCGCCGTCCTTCATTACCAGCGCTGAAAATCCAACGGCATATTTACCCTTGTGACGTTTCAGGTACGGAAACAGGAATGAAATGTTGTCCCTCACGCCTCAAAGCCCCAGGGCGCCGGTCGCTGTCTTGGTAAATTCCAGCAGAAAGGCCTTCCGGCCTTCACGGGATTTCCACCAGTGCTCCCAATCCAGCGTATCTTTGGCGGCAACCACGCGCACCTCCAAATCCGGCGCCGCCGCCCGGAACAGCCGCCCCGCTCGTGCCGTGTGGGATGGACTGGTTACCAGAATGTACCTCTTGACTTTCATTCTCCGCAGTTCCGCAACCACCGCTGCCGCTTCCTCGGCTGTCGATGTGCATGGGTATTCCAGCGTTCGGAACAGCCGTGCCTCGTAGCCGTGATCCACCGCGAAATTTACCGCTATCTCGCCTTCATAATGTCCATAGAGATAGCCTGCGCCACTTACCAGAACCACCGGAGCATACCCCGCTTTCGCCAGTTCCGCCGCTTTTAAGATTCGATTCCCGAACCAATCCCCCCCGATCGCGACTATTACGTCCGACCGAACTGGTGGCTGCACACTGACCAGCAAGGCGCCGGGATATTGCAGCCAGGTATCCGCGGCCGCAACAGTAAAAAGACAAAACAGCACCGGCAGTCCCATCCGGATCGCCGCCGCCCGACCTCTGCCGGCCGGCACTATCGTTTACTCGTCAGCGGATTTCTTTGGGTCAATGTGCCCTACGGACTTCAATCGCTGATAAAGTCGCTCTACTTCCAATTCGTCTTCTGGAAGCAGAAGTCGGTAGCGCGGAGCGGGAACCAGCTTCCGCTCTCCTGAAGACGTCAGCACCTCACCCCAGTACACACGGTAAGGAACACCGTCGATGAGCGCATCCCGGCACATTCGCCGCAACGCCCTCAATAGGCTCTTGCACGAATCCAGATCGCCCGGATAGATAACCCGCACCACTACGTCGTCATAAAGAGTCAACCGCACCACCAGCGGCGAAAGCCATCCAGTCCGGTCAAGCTTGCGCACGTCCATCCAGGGGATTACGCGTTTGCCGATAGCC
>JALYXI010000298.1 GCA_030947245.1 Acidobacteriota bacterium | reverse complement strand
ACGGGGAATTGCACATAATGCCGCCTGCGAGTTTTCCCCGCAATCGATTGATCCGGCTCATCCAGAAAACTCTGGACAGGCGCTTATCGAACGATTTCGATCTCACGTGGGATACGGGGTTTCTGATTTCTGAAAGACCTCGCTTGCGCTATCGCGTTCCGGATCTTGCCGTTATCGAGCGGAATGCGGCGCGAGAGTTCCGCATGCGGCAAACGAAACAGGATCCGTATGCGAGATTCGCGCCCGTTCTGGTGATCGAGGTGCTTTCGCCTTCGAACCGGAAGGGAGACCTGGCGCAACTTCTCGTCGATTACAGAGATTTGAAAACCGCGGAGGCCCTAGTGATCGATCCTGAAGCGGAACGTGGGACTTTGTTCGCGAGGGCCGATGGAGAACTGAAAATGCTCTCCGAATCCTCGAACGGGATGGTTACCGCTGCCGGAGTCCCGATCGATCTGGATGAGATTTGGCGCGAATTTCATAGCCTTACTTAGCTACTTAAGGCTGGACTTAGCTACTTGAGGCTGGCTGCCAGTTCTCCAGTTTGGCGGAGAAGATTCAAGCGGGCCCGTTCAGCGGCGAACTGCGCATCGTAGAGCGCAATCCATTTTTCGTCTTCCTGGAAACGCGATTCTTCCACCTGCCGGAGCGAGGCGCGGCCTTCACCCATTTGCGCAAGCAGTATGGAAAGGCTTTCCCGCGAATAGTCGAGATCGGCGCGGGTAACCGAGCGGTTGGTTTCGGCGCGGCGGATTTCAGAAAAACTCTGGTGAACGTCAAGCGTGATGCGGTTGCGGGCTGCCTCCATTTCAATTTTCAGGTGCGACGTGTCGTCTTCGGCTTGGGAGACGGAGGCTGCAATTCCCGGCCCGGCGAGAAGGGGTAATTGGAAAGAGATACCCAACTGACCGTTATGCCGTTGGAAGTGATTGAAGAAGAGATCGTAATTGTTGTAGCGGGCCAGCAGCGCGTATTGAGCCACTAAATCTACGCGGGGCAGGCGGGCTGCCTTGGCTCCCTTCACTTCCAGGCCCTTGGCGATCATTGCCGATTGAAGGCGTTTCAATTCTTTGCTGGAGCTAAGTGCCTGCTCGATGGCAGCTTCCTCGGTAGCGGGAACCTCCGGCGGGGTGCGTTCATCGGCTGCCGCCCGCGCGCGGTCATCGGCGGCGTATCCGAGAACGATCGCCAGTGAGCGCTCGGCAAAATCCTGATCGGCGGTGAGCGTTTCCTGGCGCTGCAGCGCCTTTTGCAGATCGAGGTTGGCCTTCTTTTCTTCAAGAGGAAGGTCGCGCCCTTCGGCGACGCGGCCGTGAACGGTTTGGACGACCTTGCGCAAGCTCTCCACCTGTTTAACAGCGAGGGTGTTGAGGCGCGCTGCGCGATCGCCATCCAGGTAGAGAGAGGCCGTGCGGTAAGCGATCTCATCGCGCTTCGAGCCGGTAGCAAACCCGGCGCTGCGGGCGGTTTCGCGGGCCTGAGCGACGGCGTAGGTCTGCTGACGGTTGAAAAGGTATTGCGAGGCCTGGGCACGGACCACACTGGGAGCCGCGCCTTCGATGCTGAGCGGGAAACCGCTGGAGTACGCGAGTCCGCTGCCAACTCCGATGCGGGGGGCGAAGGGGTCCTTTGCGACGCGGATGCCTTCCAGGGATTTCTGTTCTTCGAGGCGCGCCATGGCGATATCCGGATTTTGACGGAGCGCCCGGTCCACCGCCTCTTTCAATGTGAATGTATGAATTTCCGAGCGCAAAGATACCGCCGCGGCAAACAAGACCAGGAACCTAAACATACAGCGATGGTAACTGCTGGCTATTCGTAACGGAGAGCTTCGGTGGGGTTTAGCTTGGAGGCGCGATTGGCGGGCAACATCCCGAACACGAGGCCAACCACGCACGATACGCTGAACGCGACAAGAATGGAGGTCTTGGAAATGGGAATATTGATTCCATCGACAAAGAATTGCACGCTCAGCGGGAGCGCGACTCCGGCAACGATGCCGAGGATCCCACCGCCCAAGCTGATCATCACCGCCTCCGTGAGGAACTGCATCAGGATTTCCCGGCGCGAGGCGCCGACCGCCATGCGGAGGCCGATTTCCCGAGTGCGCTCTGTTACGGTGACCAGCATAATGTTCATAATTCCGATGCCCGAGATGACGAGCGCGATCGTCGAGACCAGGAGCAGGACCAGGCTGAGCACGAAGGAAATGCTTTTTGCCGCGGAAAGGATTGCGGAGAGATTTTCGACTTTGTACTTTGCACCGGGCCGATGGCGGCTTTCCAGAATTGCTCTCACTCCGCGCGTGACCGCTTCCACATCCTCGGGGCTCTTGGCTTGCACGTAGAGAGGATCGATTCGCTCAACGCGCGTGAAATAGCTCTGAACAGTGATGGGAATCAGGATGGTTTCGTCGTTCAGCTCGCTCTGGCCGAAGCTGGAGACCTTCTCTTTGAAGGTGCCGATGACAGTAAACTGTAGCCCGTGGAGCTTGATGACCTGGCCGATTGCGGCGGTTTGCGAGCCATAAAGCCGGACTGCTAACTTGTCGGTGAGCAGCGCCACCTTCTGACGCAGAGCGACATCGTTCGAATCGAGGAAGCGGCCTGCCGGGACCACCAGGTTGCGCACGGCTTTGTAGTACTGGTCGGAGCCGGCGATCAGTACATCCTGCTCTTTTCCCTGGATGACCATACGGTCGAAGTTGTTCATGATGGGCGTGGCTGCCACGATGCGGCCGCTCAACTGCTCCCGCACGGTTTCCACGTCACCCAGTTTGATGAAATCCGCATCCACCAGGGCGGCGGTCTGCTGGCTTCCCACTTCGTATTGGGCGAAAACCATGTTGCTGCCTACGCCTTCAATCTGTTCCAGGATGTAATTCTGGCTGGTAAGGGCGATAGTGACGACGAGGATGACGGAGGCGGTGCCGATGACCATGCCAAGGCCAGTGAGAAACGACCGTACGGGATTCGAACGCAGAGCCTGGATGCTGAAGTGGAACGCTTCGCCCAGATTCACGAGACTTTGCTCAGCAGTTTGCGAGCTTCCGTCTTTGAGGGATCTTCGGGGGACGTGTTCATGGAGAGGTATCTTTTCAGCAGTTCGCGGGCTTCGGCGGGCTTACGGTTGGCCCTGATATAGGTAGCGGCTTCCGCGAAGAGGATTTTCGGGGTTCCCGGGGCAACCTTATGGGCTTTGGCAAAGGTGGCGTCGCTCTCGTCATAGCGGCCTTGTTTCGCAAGCAGTTTAGCAAGATCGATGAGGCGCCCGGGCTGGCGCGGAGAAAGTTCCGCTGCCCGGCGGAGAAGAGTCTCCGCTGCGCCGAAATCTTTGCGTTCCTCCGCGATACGAGCTTTGGCGAAAGCGCCTTCCGCGGGATCGCGCTGGCCGATGCGCTCGGCTAGTTTCTCTGCTTTTTCGAGGCCTCCGCCAAGCAAGCCGGGAGCTTGCAGGTAGTATTCGAAAAGGTCGCCCTGAGCCTCCGAATTATTCGGTTCCAGTTCCAGCGCCTTTTCGAAATTGGCTCTGGCTTTGGTAGCGTAATTGGGGGCAGCGACGGGAAAGGCGGTCTCCGCGCGGCGGCCATAAGCCCGTCCCAGCCAGTGATAATAGGACGCTTTCTGAGGATTCAGCGCGATCGCGCGGTGAAAGGCATCGGTAGCGTCTTTATAAGCGCCCAGCATGTAATAGCTTTGCCCAAGCAGTTCGGTGGATTCGGCGTCGCGTTCCGACACTGGAAGCAAGGCTTGAATAGCAGCGCCATAATGTGTTCGATTGTATAGACTTAGCGCCTTGTCGTAATCGGCGGTTCCAGCCAAAAGGAAACTTGCCAGAACCAATGGTGCAGTGAATGAGACAACCGGATAGTGAAACCCCATATTCCCTTACGAATGAGATGAACATTCCATCCGTATGGTTTCACGCGCTCCCGATCAGGACGCCCGCCGCGAAGACCAGAGCACCACCGACAATGACCTGAAAACAGGACATGGCGAAGTTGGTGGCGAAGTATTTGTAGCGAATCCAGGCAATGGCAAGCAGTTCAAGACCCACCACAAAATACGCCAGCACAAGGGCGTGCTGCATGTTGGGAAGAAGAAACGGCAGAGTGTGAAGGAAGCCGCCGATGAAGGTCATGCCACCCGTGACGCCGCCGCGCATAATGGGGTCGCCGCGGCCGGTGAGTTCTCCGTCGTCGGACAGACCTTCGGAAAAGGCCATGGAGATTCCGGCTCCAACGGCCGAGGCTGCGCCGATCAGGAACACGGTATGGGGAACATGAGTTGCGAATGCGGTGGCGAAGATGGGCGCAAGGGTGGACACGGAACCATCC
>JALYXI010000273.1 GCA_030947245.1 Acidobacteriota bacterium | reverse complement strand
TCTGACACTCGCTTCAGGGAGCGACAAGGTCAGGTTCGGGTCTAGAATGAAGCCAGCAAAGAAGAACAGGGTGCGAGTCAGCAAGTCTGCTTGCCTTGTAACTGCGATTATTTCCTCCGTTTCGGCTCAGTCCAGCGCGGATCAAGGTGCCGTCGAGGACCGGCCGCAAGTCACGAGCAATCACGCGCGTAGGACAAAGAAAGCAACCCGTGGCCCTGGCGCTGAGATCGCAAGCGGTGCGGGAAAAGTGGTCGGTGGGGCCGCAAAGGCAGCGGGCAACCTCGCGGTGGGAACAGCTGATGCCGCCGTAAGTCTCGCTGCGTTGCATCCCGTTGCTGCGGCAACTGCGCTCGGCGGGGGTGTTGATAAAGCGGGTACCAATCTCACGGCTGGTACGGTGAAGGGTACTGGAAAGATTGCAGTGGGTTTGGGGCGGGCGTTTAAAAAGCTTCTTTGACCAGTGCAGCGCCAATATCGTCCGGTGTGTGCCAAGACCTGGCAATTTGGACGGCTGGCTAGCATATGGGCCAGTTATCCGGAGAAAAGCAGCAACTTCTAAAAGGCTTGCCCCCCGACATTCATCCTTAACCAGCGAACTTCTCGGGTGGATAACGGGAGAGTTTAGATTTCCTGCGCCCACCAATGCCGCATGAGGATCATCTTTCAGTGGATCGCGAAACGGTCTAAGCTGAGGCAGGAGAGACTGCAGAAAGAAGATGACCGCATGGCTTGTGCGCGTGCTGAGTTGGCTTGGAATTAATACTGAGCCCACAAAGAGAAAACCGTGGGCCCCAGAGCGTCGGCAGTCTTCCGGGCTCAAGCTGGGGCCTTGGCTGGAAAAGCGCCGTTGGCGGTAGATTCGCGTAACCTCAGTTGAGCGTCTAATTAGACGCTGAGTTGCAAAGCGCTCTGTTTTCAACCTTATCCGCGTCAAGTTCTATGCCGAAGCCAGGCATTGTTGGTAACGCGATGCAGGCCTTTGTTGGCAGCGGGGGCTGCTTCTCAAAATGATAGTAGCTGCGCATCTTGAGGATCAAATATTCGGCAAGCGGACAGGTCATCGGGGATTGGGATTTCGTTGAGCATTACCATTCCGAACGCAACCACCAAGGCAAAGGAAATCTCCTCCTCTTCCCTGCCCCGGCTTCAACACGATCAGCGCACCTGCACACCCTCCGCTGTCGCGGACGCATCGGAGGCTTGCTGAGATATTATTCCCGGGCTGCTTGATTTGTTTGACCATACGGGCTTCGCTAAAAAAACAACTTCAACGCAAGCTGTCCAATCCGTGGATCGGCCGCCCCCGGATAGATCCAAACTCCGAAGAGCTCACCGTCTGGTTCGGATTGCTCAGGTTCACCCGGTTGAAGACATTGAAAAATTCTGCATGAAGTTGAAAGCGGTACCGGTCGCCACGAATAGGAAAATTTTTGAACAGCCCCATGTCCCAGTTGATCAGGTCCGGTCCTGTTAAGCTCCCTTTTCCTACGTTCCCGAAGGTGCCGACCGGCGGCAGCCCAAAAGCACTGATATTCAGAAAGTCCACGCAGGGGGCCAGACCGTTGCAGGCCCCGGGCCCCTTCGTCGTATTGCTCAGGAGCTGGGCTCTGTCTGTTCCCAGGCCCGTCTGCGATTGGTCCTTGCCCGCTAAAATCGTCAGCGGCCCTCCGGATTGAAAGGTGAAGATGCCGGTCAGCTCCCAGGAGCCGAATACCTGGCGCACTAGTCCCGGGGACCTCGCCAGCGCAGGCATGTCCCAAACATAAGAGGTTACAAGCCGGTGCTTATGATCGAAGTCAGAACGCCCGTAATCGAACTGCCGCCGCCCCGCTTGGTACCACGGAATGGCCGAAACGTTCTGCGCCGAAACACCCGCGACGCCCTGCCCCACAGGCGCCGTATCGATAGACTTCGACCACGTATAATTCGCCAGAATCGTAAACCCGCGCGAGAGTCTCTTCTGGGCCGTAAGCTGCAGCGAGTTGTAGTGGAAGTTCAGGTCCTGGCTCGCCAGTGCGATGCTTCCAAATCCCGGAAATAGCCGCCGCTGGTCCGTCGAGTTCGTGCTGCCCGGAATATACGTCGCCGGATTCAGTTCGATCGATTCGCTCTGATGGCTGCCGTGCGATCCCACGTAAGCCGACCGCAACAGCCAATCGCCCCGTAACTGCCTCTCAATCGAGAAGTTCCAGTTGTAAATCACCGGCGCTACCAGCTTCGCGTCGTTTGACGGGTCATAGGTAATCACCTGCACCGGTGATTGAAACGGCGCATTTGAAGCCGGGAATGACGGAGCAGGGAAAATGTTGTTGATGCCCACGTAAGGATTGCTGAACGTGCCCGCCGGATCTGTCAGCGAAATCTGCGGACTAAATGGCGTCACGTCCACAAACCGGTTGTTGAAGATCCCCACTTGGCTTGAATCATAGAAGAATCCGCCGCCTCCGCGAATGCTGGTCTTCCCGTCCCCGGTCACGTCATATGCGAAGCCCACGCGCGGCGCGAAATCCGTATACGTCGCGCGGGCCCCGTACTTCGGCACACCCGGGTCGCCTGGAAACAGCAACCCCGGGGGCGCATTCGTGAACACCTGAGACCGCAGCCTCGCGGCATACGCCTCCGGACGGAACTGCTCGACCCGCCCGCGAACTTCCCGTTGCGGAAAGAACGGCTCGTAACGCAAACCAAGGTTCAACGTTAGCCGCCGGCTCGCGTGAAAATCGTCCTGCACATACGCCCCTGCAAACGTATTCCGGTTGTCTTTAAACTCGCCGGCGCCCTGCTGGAATGTCCGCGCCTTGCCCAGCAGAAAACTGGCCAGCGCCAAGTTCGTGTAGTCGGACGTAAACGAGTACTTGCCGGACGCCTGGAATCCGTTCCGGATAATTACCTGTCCCGGGTTGAACGATCCGCCAAAGCTCAGCGTGTGTCGGCCCAGCACCCAGCTCACGTCATCCGCGATCCCGAAGGTCGTTCGCGTAAACAGGGACTGCGTCATCTCCGTCACATTGAAAAAGCCACTCACCGAAACACCGTCGAACGTCTTCGGTAGGTTCGGCTGATAAATGTTCACGCCCAGGTCCCGCAAATTCGGGCTGCCCGCCGCCGGACCCGATTGCGAATTCACGCGCGACACGTTCAATCGCACATCGTTCAACAGATTCGGCCGGAACACATGATTCTCAGAGATCAGAAAGTTTTGAGAAGTAATCTGGGAGCCGCCCGCCGTCGAAAGAATATTCGCGTTGTCGAAGAACGCGCCGTTGGTGAAGCGGTCCCACGTATACCGCCCGCTCAAGCGATCAGCGTTTGAAAGGTTGTGATCCACGCGGGTCACCACATCGTGAAAGTCCTGCTGCACCGGCTGCGCGTAAAACACCTGCCCGCTTCCGGCGCCCGCGCCAGGAAGATACTTCACCAGAGCCAGCGCTGCCGGGTCCAACCGGTTCGCCGGAATCATGTTATTCGGAAATGGCTGGCCTGTCAGGGGATCGTTGACAACCGTCCGCTTGCCCAGCGGATTCGCGGTGCCCAGGTAGTTGGAGAAGTCACCTGTCAGATTCGCCGCCGTGGGCACTGTGGAATTCAGCCCACCGGTTATGTTCCGGATCAGCGTCCCCTGGTATCCCGCGAAGATGAACGTTTTGTCCTTTCCGCTGTAGAGATGCGGAATCGTGAGCGGCCCCCCAATCGTGCCGCCGAACTGGTTACGCTTCAGTTGGTCGCGCTTCGCGGAAAAGAAGTTCCGCGCATTGAATACAGCGTTGCGCACAAACTCGAACGCGTCTCCATGAATTTCATTCGTACCGGATTTCGTGATGATGTTCACCACGCCCCCCGCATTCTGTCCATAGCGGGCGGAGTAGTTGCTGGTCTGGACACTGAACTCCTGAAGCGCATCCGGAAAAGGAAATGGCTGGTTCACATTCGTGTATGTATCCACGTTGTTCCCTCCATCCAGTTGGTAGCTGATCTGGTTGCCGCGTGAGCCGTTCGTGGATATCGTGAGCGCTCCCGGAAACGTCTTTGTAATTCCCTGGTCCGCATTGCCCGTCGGAGTCTGCACCGCGCCCGCCACCAGCAGAGTTAATGTCGCCGCATTCCGTCCATTCAGCGGAAGGTCCACAATGCGCTTCTGGTCCACCACTTCGCTCAGGGTTGACGTTGTCGTGTTCACCAGCGAACCTGCGGCTTCCACCGTCACCACCTCATTCGCCTGCTGAATGTGCAGCGCCGCGTTCGCCGTCACACTCTGGTCGGCCAGCAGCGTGATCCCTTTCTGCACATAGCCCGCGAATCCCGGCGTTTCGAACCTCAGGTCATACCGCGCCGGCTGAAGGGAGGGGATCACGAAATACCCCTGTGCATTACTCGCCGTTGAGCGTGAGGCTCCCCTACCCTCCGCCGTTGCCGTCACGGTCACTGAGGGCAGCACGCCCCCGGAAGGGTCCGTAACCGTTCCGACGATTGTGCCGAGTCCTTGGGCGTCCGCATGCGAAGCAAGCCCGCACGCTAATACCGTCCCCAAAACCAACGGGAAAAACTGCGCAATTTTCCGGAAAACATACTTGGTTTCCATGATCAACTCCCCTTGCAGCCGTTTTTAATTACAATACCGACCCTCTTCCGTGTCAAACGCCGGTACAGTCCGCGTGATAGTGTTGGCAGAATGCATGCCCGCAATACCCTCCAATTGTTGAGCCTTGCCGCCCTTTTCACCTCCATGCTGCTTGCGCAAAATCAGCCTTCCGTGTGCCAGACAG
>JALYXI010000272.1 GCA_030947245.1 Acidobacteriota bacterium | reverse complement strand
GCGATGGGCGGTGCAGTCCGTCCCGACATCGCTAGCGGTCTTCTGGGGCGAAGAACTCTTGCGGCGGGTGGGCGACATCACCGGGGCGACGGCGGACCAACTGTTGGAATCGTTGTCGGCGGCGTCCGGCAAACTGGACGCGGAGTTTGGAAGCTGGAAAACGCCGTGGGGTGACATCAATCGTTTCCAGCGCCTTACGGGGGATATCGTTCAGCCTTTCAGCGATGCGCAACCAAGCATCCCCGTTGGATTCACGTCTTCACAGTGGGGATCGCTCGCCTCATTCGGGGCGCGAGCTTACCCGGGCACGAGGAAGTGGTACGGCACGAGCGGCAACAGCTTCGTGGCCGTGGTCGAATTCGGGGACCGGGTGCGGGCGAAGGCGGTGACGGCCGGCGGCGAGAGCGGCCATCCGGCATCACCTCACTTCAACGACCAAGCCAAGCGGTACAGCACCGGCGAATTGAGGGATGTTTACTTCTACCGCTCGCAACTACAAGGGCACACGGAACGCGAATATCATCCTGGGCGCTAAGTTCCGGATCTCCAGTAAGGGGGCAGATCCTTTTCGGTATCGAGCAGGATTTCGCGTATTGCCTGCCGGTCTTCCTGCGCGAATTTCGCGTAGAGTTTGGTTTGGTCCTTGCCGGTCAGGATCTCATAGAGACGCTGGTAGGCGCGGACCTTCGCGGCCTCCGCCATCGCGTGAAACGCATCTGAATCGATCATATAACTGCAGGGATAGCGGAACATGCGAGTTCGCATATCGAAATCGCGTAGCGAGCGGCCCTTGGCGTCGTGGAGTCCGGCCTTTGAGAATTGTTCGGCAAATCCGGAAGTCCCTGTGACCGGCCCGGTGAGCGGTATTTCTTCACGGAACAGCATGTAGCTGAGAAGCTCTTCCACGGCATTATCGATGCGGCGGTGAACGGAGTCGCTGATCTCCGTCGCGGGGCGGTTGAGCGCTTTGTTTATCGCGTCATTTTCGAAGAGCGCCAAGCGTGTTTCCCAGCCAACGCGCGTTATCAAATTCACCATTTGCGTCTGGTGCTCCAGTGTCATCAGGGCCACGACGTCGCTGTGCGGCGTGAGATAGGAGCGGGCGCTGACAAAATTTCGGAGATCGGTGACGTTTGTGCCGTCGGCCGATAGGTTTTCGGGCGCACCGGGATTCGTGACGAACGCGTTGCCCATGTGGATCTGTGAGCCCGTGGTTCCGGTGACGTACCAACCCCCCCAACGTTCCTTGAGCGCACTGCGGTGATCTGTGACGAACGTGCCCGCTTGAAACAAAGGCATTCCTGAATTGTCCGGGAAGACAGAGCGGACCACCAGGCCGGGAACGCCGAGAGTACCTCCCGATTGGTGACATTGAAGGCAGGTGTCGCGACGCACGAAGGAGGGCTTCGCAGACTTCTCCTGATCGAGCGTGTAGAAGATGATGCCTTGTTTCGGATCGAGCGCGGCGAATTCCAGTACTTCTCCGGTGCGGACGAAACCGACTTGCACGTTGTCGTTAAAGTAAAGGGCGCGGGGAGTACGCGGCCCGATGCGCGGGGCCTGGAAGCTGGTCTTCGAGAAGACGAGCACCTGGGAACTCAGCGGGACTTTGAGAGCTTTAAGAGCGGAGCGAAGATAGCCGAACTCGTCTTCGTACTCAAGCTTGACCGCGCCGGAATCCATGTGCTGTTGCAGATGCGCGACGGCATCGTCCGGGGCAGATTTGGCGTACTGGATAGCTCCATGATCGAGAGGCAGAAGATACGATCCGCTTAAGCCGGCGACGGCTACAGCCGTTGGAATAAGATTGATGGCGAGCTTAGGCAATCGCACGGCAGAAGCCTCCTTCGGTGGCGATTGCGGCCGACGCCCCGGGGCACAAGGGATGCGCCGTCACTCCTGAGATAGAGGCGAGAGTAGTCTCGTGAAATGCTTCCGCGGTGGCGCGCGCCGCATCGTCGAGCTTGCGATGTAGGGGACAAAGGTTCGAACCGTGTGCGGCAAGGCCGAGTGGGCAGGTGTGAATGCGCTTCAGCGGGTCGACAGCATCGATGATCTGGAAAACGGAGACCTGCCCGGCTGGACGGCCGGCTTGAAATCCGCCCCCGCGCCCTCTTTGCGCGGTCACCAACCCGGCGCGGGCGAGCAGGTTCAGAACTTTCGAGAGGTAATCAAGGGGAACATGCGTACGCTGTGCAATCTGGTGGGCAGTTTGGGCCTGCGAACCGGTTTGGGCAAGCGCGACCATAGCGCGAAGGGCGTATTCGGCGGTTTGAGAAAGCATTTACAACAACATCTTACGATATCTGGATGTATTTATCCAGTATGTATGTCGCGATGCGACTTCGCCGTTTTCTACAGCACCGCACCGGATTCACCCAAGTGAACATTGATTTTCTGGGTGCGGCCGTTGCGAAGGATGGTAAGTTCCATGGAGTCGCCGACGCGCTTGCGGGTCATGGCGCGCTGGACAGCGTCCTGGGTTTCTATGGGTTTGCCATCGATCGCGGTGATCAGGTCTCCACCGATGCCAACTGCGTAATTGCCGATTACGACGCGTTTAGTAGGCCCGCGGACGCCGGCTTGCAAGGCGGGGGAATCGCGATCCACTCTTTGGACAAGCAGGCCGCCTTCGGTGGGGAGTGAAAGGGCTTCGGCGAGTTCACCCTGCACGAAGATGGACTGTACACCGAGCACCGGGTTGGTGATGCGGCCCGTGGAGCGGAATTCGTCCAGAATCACTTTGGCCCGGTTTATGGGCATGGCGAAACCGATGCCGATGTTGCCGGCCTGGCCATCGGCCATCGATTGCGAACCATAGATGGCGGTGTTGATCCCTATGACGTTGCCGTGGGAGTCGAGAAGAGGGCCGCCGGAATTACCGGGATTGATTGCTGCGTCGGTCTGGATGAGGTCTTCGAGAGGGTGATCGTTCTCCGCGGCGAGTGAACGGCCGAGCGAACTGACGATGCCGGTGGTAAGGGTGCCTTCGAGGCCGAAAGGATTGCCGATGGCAAGCACTTTCTGCCCGACCTGCAGCGCGCTGGAATCGCCAAGGTGGACGAAGGGGAGCTTGCGATTGGCATTGATCTGGATGAGAGCGAGGTCGTTGCGGGGATCGTTGCCGAGGATGCGGGCTTTGTACTGCTTGTGATCGGAAAGAGTGACGGACACGTTCTGACTGCCGTTCACGACGTGATTGTTGGTGAGAATCTGGCCGTTCTCATTGATCAGGAATCCGGAGCCGGTGCCTTTCGAAGGGAACACCTGCATGAAGAAGTTTTCCTGGTAGACGATGCTGGTGATGTTGACCGTAGCGGTGCGGGCGGCTTTGTAGATATCGATGTTGTTCTGCTCGTCGGCGGAGAGCGAGGCGGTCTGGGCGGTTTCGGGCTGGCTCCAAAGACGGCCGGTGTTTCCAATGCCCTGAACAAGCGGATGAAGCAGGCGGGAGATGATGCTGGAGCGCGAGCTAAGGTCACCGCGGGAAGTGACGAACCAGAAGCCGAAGAGGAAAGCTACGGTGAGGAGGAGCGTGCGGAATCGCATGAGCGGTTTTCTTTATTAAGAGTATCGAAGAGCCGGCGAGTTTGACGGAGGGTTTCGGCAGGGGCGCCGGAAGTGTCGATGAGGAAGTGGGCGTAGGGGATCTTTTCGGACAGCGGCAGTTGAGTGGACAGGCGTGCGAGCACGTCTTCACGGATGGCGCCGGGGCGCGTAAGCGCTCGTTCGATCTGCTGTTCGGGGGTGCAGAGGGCGAGGGCAATACGGTCCATATTGCGAAAGGAACCGGACTCAATGAGGATGGCGGCCTCGACGACGACGATGCTGGAGGGTGGGGCTTGGGCGATGAGCTCGGCTTCACGGCGGAAAACGGCGGGGTGGACGAAGCTGTTTAGGATAGCGAGCGAGGCGGGGGAGTGGAACACGATGTGAGCGAGTGCCCGGCGGTCGATTTCGCCGGCGGGAGTAAGGATCGAGGGACCGAAGTGGCCGACGGTAGCGGCGTAGGCGGGGCCCGTGCGGAGAAGGGCTTCGTGACCGAGTTGGTCGGCGCGGATGATCATGCATCCGAGGCGCTCCAGCTCCGCGGCGATGAATGACTTGCCGGACGCCAGGCCGCCGGTGAGGCCCAGTTTCAACATGACGCCGCGATCACGGTAGCGGGATAGGAGGAACTCATCCTTCGCCCGTCTACCGTGGGCCAGTGCGCCGAAAGACACGCACAAAGCCGTTCGGCGAGATGGAGAGCAGGGTCATGTCGCGGTTTAGCTCTTCCAGTAGGGACGGCGGAATCGCTGAGCTGCCTACCAGGATGTTGTAGTCGATGGGCCGGGGGAGCGAGTAACGGAGCCAGCGGACAGTAGGACCCGCATCGTCGTCCGGTCCTTCCATGCCCCAAAGGACCGCTCTATGCGTTTCATCTATATCTGGTTTTACGATAACCGGGAAGATGGGACCGAGACCGAGTTGCTGGTAGTCGGTGAGATCCACGCATCCGCGGCGGGCGGCGACGTAGGCGTCCAGATGGAAGAGGGGATCACGGCCAATGCCTTCGAAGCCGTAGCGTGCCGGGACGTCGCGGGTGGGAAAGTACAAGCGGAGGAAACGCGAGCCGGTGGGGATTTGATCCGCAGCGGAGAGGTAATCGTCCACGGCGCGGCTGGTGGCCTGGAGCGCTTGGGCGCAGACCGTGAGCGAGGCAATCAGGAGGGGGAAGAGACACAGGGCAAAGGGCGTTCTGAGGTACTGCCAACGCGCGATGGAGCCGGGCAGCAGACCGCCCAGCAGAAACGCGGCCCAGGCGAAGCGAAGCTTAGCTTCGGAGCCGCCGAATCCACTTTGGGGAACGATCAAATAAAGAAGAAAGCAGAACAAGGCCGCCACCACAAGGGCGCCTCGGGCGGATCTCCATTCGGTGCGCCGCATGCCGAAAACCGTTACGGCAATGTATAGCAGTACGGCGGGCCAGAGATACGATTGGGTTCCGAAGGGGCCGGCCGCGGTTGCAAACACGTGCTTGGGGAAGACGCGCAGCGACTGCATAAGATCTGATGGAAGCTGAACCGGCTCATGCGTGGATGCGGCATAATTTGCGAGTAAGAGGAGCACGGGGAGGAGCGTTCCGGCAAGCAGCGTAAGCTGCCGCACTCGGGGGCGGCTCCACATTCCCAGAATGAATACAACCAGAGCCGCGATTGCAGCGGGAATCAGGTGCGTGAAGAAGAGTATGATCAGGCCGGCTGACAACACCGCGGCGCGGCGGCGGTTGAGGCGGCGTTCATCCCGGAGATAGTACCCGATCACGAAGAGAGAAAGAGCCATTCCCAGGTAGAAGTTGTAAAAGCCAACCCAGAGGAACCAGCTTTGGAGCAGGAAGTTATTGAGAGGGGTCCAAGGACTTGTCTCCGGATTGAGAGCCTTGCGCGCGTAAGCCAGCCCGAAGAAACCGGCGAGGAGACACAGGGACATGGTGACCTGCTCCGCGTGACCGTATCCGGCGACGGCGGCGGCGGCGTTCATGACGATTGTGGTTCCCCAGTTCGGGACCAATCGCGGATTGAAGCGGTATACGGGGTTGTAGACAGAGTGGCGGTGTAGAAGCAGGTTTTGCGCGATTGCCGCGGTGTAGGTATGCGAAGGTCCGTCCTGGGTGACAAAGTGGGGCACGGTCCAGGGGATGGCGAGTTGAAAGGCCAGCAGCGAGAAGGAGAGGATGGCCGGGAGCCTGCGCCAGAAGAGAAGCAAGTTTTTGTATTGTAGCCGCTGTTATATACTTTTCTGCGAATGTCCAACTCTTCGCGTCGGGATTTTTTGCAGAAAGCGGCTCCGGTGGCTACCGCGGCTTCCACCTTCATGATCATTCAGCCGCAGTTGGTGCGCGGGGCTGGTAAAGAGCGGTTACGAGCCGGCTTGATCGGATGCGGACAGCGCGGGAGCCAGGCTGTAGCTGACATGATGACCGGCGCCGAGAATGTCGACTTGGTGGCGATGGGGGATCTGTTCGAGGACAAGCTCGAGGGATCCCTGCGGAACTTTGCGAATAAGCCGGGGTATGAGAAGTGGAAGGACCGCATCAAAGTCGCGGGTGACATGCGGCATACGGGGTTCGACGCTTTTAAGAAAGTGATCGCGTCGGACGTGGACATCGTGATGCTTGCAACGCCGCCTGGGTATCGGCCGGAGCATTTCGAGGCCGCGGTGAATGCGAACAAGAACGTGTTTTGTGAGAAGCCGTTCGGCACCGATGCGATGGGTGTGAAGCGGTTTATGGCTGCTGCAAGACTATCGGAGCAGAAAGGGCTCACGGTCGTGTCGGGCGCGCAACGGCGGTTTGCGCGGGATTACGTGGCAACCATCGACAAACTGCAGCATGGGGCGATTGGGGATATTACATCGTTAACGGCGCACTGGATCGGGAGCCCGGTGTTTCCGATCAAGACGCCTGAAGATCGCAAGCCGGATTGGGGCGAGATGACGTGGCAGCACCGGCAGTGGTACTCCTTCGTGTGGCTGTGTGGCGACCAGATTGTGGAGCAGCATCTGCACAACCTCGATACCTGCAACTGGCTGATGGACGCCCATCCGGTGAAGGTGGTGGGGAGCGGCGGCGCTTCCTGGCGGCCGAGGGAGCCGGAATTCTACGGGAATATTTTCGATCACTTCAACTGCGAATTTACTTATGCCAATGGCACGCGGCTGACCAGCAATTGCCGGCAATTTCCAAAGGGGTCGTACCAGGACGTGAGCGAATTTGCGGTGGGGAGCAAGGGCCACTCCAACTGCCATGACATGGGGACCGGAACGGGGCAGGATGTGCGGACGGCATTCAAAGATCCGCTGGAGAATCCCTATGTGCGGGAGCACATGGCGTTTATTGCCAGTATCCGAGGAGAAGGGCCGCACATCAATCACGCGATGCGCGTGGCCGAAAGCACGATGACGTGCATCATGGGGCGGGAAGCGGCATATTCCGGGCTTGAGATTACCTGGGACATGATCATGGCATCGAAGCAGGATCTGCAGCCGAAGACGTTCGGGTACGATTTGCCGATGAGCATCCCACCGCGGCCGGTTCCGGGTGAGTATCAGTTCGTTTAGCTAACGCGCCCGGAATAGTAATTTCAGCCATAGAACTTCACCGGCGAACACGATACAATTGCGGCCACTATGCCCCGTCCGCGTGCCACAGTCAGTGCCTGCGTCGTTATGTTTGCCGCTCAACTCGCATTTGGTCAAGGAGAGCGCGCCACCGTTACGGGTACCGTCACCGATCTCTCGAAAGCCATCATTCCCGGCGCCGAAGTGGCGATTCGGAATTTGGCTACAAATGTCATCTCCCGGACCACCACCAACACGTCCGGCATCTACTCCCTCCCCTCTTTGCCTCCCGGTGGCTATGAGCTGAGCGTTCAGAAGAATGGATTCCGTGCCTCCCGGGTCGAAAACATTCCATTGAGCGTGGGTCTGACGGCAACTGTTGACGTGACGATGCAGGTCGGTTCCACGTCCGAGGCCGTTGAAGTAAACGCCACGGCGGTCCAACTGGAAGCGCAGACTTCCGGGCTCGGCACCGTAGTGAACACGCGCCCCGTTATGGAACTCCCGCTGCTTGGGCGCAATCCCCTATCCTTTGCGGCATTGGCGCCGGGCGTGATTCCCACCAGCGGACAACAGGCCAATGGAGGAGGAATTGTAGGCGTAGCCACCACCGCTCAAATCGGAGGCGGATTGGCTCAGCAGAACGGAGTTCTGATCGACGGCGCGGAGAGCCGGGGCACGACGGAGTCCGGGAACGCCTATTCACTGCCTATCGAAGCCGTCGCGGAGGTAAAGATCGAGACCACGACGTACGCCGCAAATCTGGGCCGCGCAGCCGGCGGAATTATTAACATCGCGACGAAATCCGGAACGGATCAGTTTCATGGCACGGGTTACGAATTTCTGCGGAACAGTCAACTGAACGCGAACGGGTGGCAGAACGACCGCAACAACGTTGCGAAGACGCTCTTCCAGCGCAATCTTTTTGGGGCTAACATTGGTGGCCCCATCCTTCGGGACCGAACTTTCTTCTTCTTCAATTACGAGGGAGTGCGGCAGGGCGCTCCCGATCAGGTGCTCGGGACTGTGCCCACCGATGCACAGCGCGCCGGCGATTTTTCCCGCACTTTCGATCGCAACGGCAATCTCGACGTCGTCTATGATCCCACTACGACCCGCCCGGATCCTAACCGGCCCGGACAATTTATCCGGGATCCGTTTCCCGGAAACGTGATCCCCATGCGGCGGATCAGTGACATCTCGTCGAAGGTGGTTCAGTTCTATCCGGAACCCAACCGGGCCGGGATCACGGCTCAAGGCGTGAACAATTACCTGCGTACGGGAAAAACGGTTACCAACACCGATAACTACTTCGCCCGTGTAGACCACTTGATCAACCAGAAGCACCGTATTTTCGGCCGCTTTGGCTATTCCCCGTATAGCAACTTCAGTACGCTCCCGGGCGTGGTGTATGCTTCGCGGGGAGTGAGTTCAAACCCCGGCACTCAGGCGTTGATCAGCGAGACGTCCACGTTTTCCCCGAACGTACTCGGCGAAGGGCGAATCAGTTACACGCGCCTTCAGTTCAATAGCTATCCCAAGAGCCAGGGATTCGATATATCCTCGCTGGGCTTTGGTCCTCCGTTGACCAATAACATCCTCTACAAACAGTTTCCAGTCATCAACGTTCAGACCTACAACACCGGTTCCGGGTTAAGCGTGACGCAGGCCGCGCCGACCGATTTCGACCAATTGGGCGGAGCTACACGCGGCTTGGATCCGCAAGACACATGGCAGGCGCAGTATCACTTTACAATTGTCAAAGGCCGGCAGAGCATAAAATTCGGCGCGGACCTGCAATTGATCCGGCTGAATGCCTACAATTCGCAGTATGCGGATGGCCAATTCAACTTTGACCGGACTTACACCCAGGGTCCGGACCCGCAACAGACTACGCTGAA
The DNA here is from genome assembly GCA_030947245.1 of Acidobacteriota bacterium. Classification (GTDB taxonomy): domain Bacteria; phylum Acidobacteriota; class Terriglobia; order Bryobacterales; family Bryobacteraceae; genus JALYXI01. The sequence goes on along the minus strand of JALYXI010000272.1, from coordinate 20,285 downwards.
CGGGGGCAACGGCCTGGCAAGTCTCCTGCTCGGAATCCCCGTTGCGAGCACGCTAACCCTGCAATATCCTCTATTTCTCTACCAGAAATACTATGGGCTTTACTTCCAAGACGACTACCGGTTCAACAGCAAGCTCACGTTCAACCTGGGGTTGCGCTACGAATATACGACTCCGTACGCGGAGAAATTTGGACAGATCGGATATTTCGATTTCAATGGAATCGAGCCCACTACGGGCTTAAGAGGTGTTTACAAGACGACCAAGCCTGGCGGCTACCAGGAGAACCCGGAATATACCGACTTCGCGCCACGAGTTGGCATTGCTTACCAATTGAACAACAAGACTGTGATTCGCGCGGCGGGCGCCATCTTCTATGCCACATTCGTGGGCGTAAACGCAGCTTCCACTGACTTTGGAACGGGCGGATTTGTTTCCGATGCAGGGTCGCTTGGAAATCCCAGCCCTTATCCGAACACTCCTCCCCCTGGAGGCTCGTGGAGCAATCCGTTTGCTGCCGGAATTCAACAGCCGGGCAGCGGCGACTTTGTCGGCCAGAATGTTCGCGGCGACCAGTTGCACCGCCCCCGCCCTTACCTCAGCAATTGGACGTTTAATATTCAGCGCGAAATTACGCCCTCTCTGGTCGTGGAACTCGGTTATGTGGGGTCCAAGATGACTCATTTATTCTGGAACCGGCAGCATAATCAGAACGATCCGGCTGAGTTGAGCCTGGGTTCCAAACTCACTTCGCAAGTGCCCAATCCGTTTTACGGGAAGCTGACAACCGGTATCCTTACTACTCCGACAGTCGCATTGAACCAGCTTCTCCGGCCTTTCCCGCAGTACGGCGACGTGCTGATCTTCCGCGATCCTTATGGAGACATGGAGTACGAGAGCATGACTCTACGTATTCAGAAACAATACTCCCACGGCGTACTGTTCACCCTGGGCTACACTCTCTCGAAAACCATCGCCAGCACGGCCCAATCGAATACCTGGGTTGTGGGGCCTTCCAACGCTCTTTACGATGCCAAGTACAACCGGTCGATAGAAGCCAATGACGCCCCCCAGCGCCTGGTCCTGAGCTACATTTACGACATTCCTTTCGGGAAAGGCAAACGGTTTCTGAGCCAAGGCATTCCGGCGCTAGTTCTGGGAGGGTGGGAAGCCAGCGGCATCTCAGTATTCCAGAGCGGGCGGCCGATCCTGATTCAAGCCCCGGATCAGACTCATTTGATCAATTTCATTTCGACCAATGGCCGCGCCGACCGGTTGAAAGATCCAGTGCTCTCCAGCGGTCAAAGTTTGAGCCACTGGTTCGACACCACCGCGTTCGCGACGGCTGCCCCGTATACGGTTCCCACCGATTCGCTGAGCGAGCCCGACCTGCGGGGGCCGCGCCGGATCAACACGGACTTCTCTCTCATCAAGAATCACCGTTTCCGGGATCATTACAATGTTCAGTTCCGCGCCGAATTTTTCAATGTCTTCAACCATCCGCAATTGGAAGCTCGGGGCGCAACGACAAATGTGACGGATCCTCAATTTGGCCAGATCGTGCTCGGCGGCGGGGATCGCAACATTCAGTTCGGCCTTCGTTTGGTCTTCTGATATAACAGGGAAACATGAGCGATTCCAAAGACCAGCCGGACCGTAGGGATTTCGGCCGCGCGGCATTAGGCGGCGTTTTAGGCGCGGCGCTGCTGACGACGAAGCAAAGTTCCGCGGCGGTCCACAACAGCCAGCCCGGCATCAAGCTCTGTGCGCAATCTTCGGCAAAGCCCACGGATGACGAACTGCTGTTTCTGAAGCAGATTGGCGCGAACTATGTCAGCGTGGGTTCCACGCCGGATCTCCGCACAGCGGAAGGTTTTCTGCAGATCAAGAATCGTTACGCCGATGCCGGGATCACGGTTTGGAACATTGGCAACACCAGCGTGCACAACATGCCGGAAGTTACACTGAACTTACCCGGGCGGGATCAGAAGATCGAAGAATATAAGCAGTACATCCGCAATCTTGGCAAGGCGGGAATCTACTACACCACTTATGCGCATATGGGCAATGGCATTTGGAGTAGCGGCCGGGCGACCATCCGTGGAGCTTCCGCGAGGGAGTTCGATATGGCCAGTCCCAATAAGGTAGGCACGTGGGGCGAGGCGAAATTTCACGAACCTCTTTCTCACGGCCGCGAGTTCAGCAAGGAAGAGATCTGGGACAATTACCGGTACTTCATCAAGAGGGTGGCCCCTGTTGCTGAAGAAGCGGGCGTTCGCATCGGCATTCACCCGGACGATCCGCCGGTTCCGGTCCTCGCCGGAGTGCCGCGCTGCATTTTCAGCAGCTTCGATGGCTATAAAAGAGCGATGGAGATTGCGGATAGTCCGAACGTGGGCATTTGTCTCTGCTGTGGAACATGGCTTGAGGGCGGGAAGCAACTGACAGGGAAAGATCCGGAGGAGATGATTCGCTACTTCGGCGCGAAAAAGATCTGGAAGATCCACTTCCGCAATGTCAGCGCTCCGCTGCCGCACTTCGTCGAGACCTTTATGGACAACGGATATTACGACATGTACAAGATCATGAAGGCCCTGCGTGACGTCGATTTTGACGGAATCGTCATACTGGACCATACGCCGGGGCTAACCGGTGGCCATACTGCGGAAACCGCCTACGGCTTCGCGTACATGAAGGCGCTTTACAATCGGGCAAACGCTGAAGCCAAAGCTTAAGTGAGGAGCGGCGATCGCGTTCAGGTTCCCCACTGCGGACAGCCCATCGCATCTGACGCCGTGACATGGTTAGACAGTTTCTTGACTAGATCCCGGCTGAGGAACTAGACTTTAGAGCACAATTCGGTCAGTAAACGGAGATCCCTAACATGACGTGTGCCTGGACCTTGCTCTTGAAGCGCGTAGTCGGAGCGGCGTTGTTTTTGCCTTTGGCGATGGCGCCTCTTCTGGCGCAGGAAACGAGGGGCACATTCTCAGGAACTGTCGCCGACACCTCTGGCGCCGCGGTTTCAGGGGCGGCTGTGGTGGTGACCAACACCGATACCAACACAGTCACGCAGAGCACGACCAACAGCACCGGCTACTACGAAGCGGCGCTGCTGCCGGCCGGAAATTATCAGATCGTGGTTACGGCGAGCGGATTCAAGAGAGTGGTTCGCTCCGGCCTCGCGCTCGGTCTCGGCCAGTTGCAGGAAATCAACATCACGCTGGAGATTGGCAACGTCTCGGAATCAGTCCTGGTTTCGGGGGAATCACCCATTCTTGATACCAGCACTACTTCGAGCGGTAAGGTTCTGACCACCAAAGAATTGATGGACCTCCCGGTTCTGGCGAATAACATCATCATCCAAGCCAGGATGGTTCAAGGAGTTCAGACTTCCGGGACCACACAGTATCTGACGCATGGCCAGATAGGCGGAAGCTCAACCAGTTACTTCGCGGCGGGAAACGTGGGCGGGAACGAATGGACGCTCGACGGGCAGCCGCAGCTCGCCTCCGGCCGCAACACTTCTTTTACGCCGCATACCGATATGATTGCGGAGTTTAAAGTGGAGACCAACAGTTTCGATGCGTCGTTCGGCCACTCGGCGGGCTTGAATATCAACATGTCGTCGAAATCCGGCGCCAATCAGTTTCACGGCACTACCACGTGGGAGTTTTGGGATGAGCGGTTTGCCGCCGCACCGTATTTCATACGCCAGCAGTATTATACGAAGCTGGCGAATGCGCGCTCTGCCGGGAACACGTCATTGGTGAACCAGATTCTCGGGACGCCGATTTACCCCAAAGGACATTCGAACAATTTTGCCGGCACCCTCGGCGGGCCTGTCGTGATTCCCAAACTGTATAACGGCAGGAACAAGCTGTTCTGGTTCTTTGCGTATGATGGCGCGCGTGATAACATTCCCGCGCGGCCCAATGACATCAACGACACCGTTCCTACCGGACCCGAACGGGCCGGTAACTTTTCTGACCTGCTGCCATTGGGTTCGCAGTACGTGATCTATGACCCGTTGACTGTGCAGCCGAATCCGGCCAGCGCGGGCCACTACATACGCTCGCCCTTTCCGGGCAATATCATTCCGCAGAGCCGCATTGTGAACCCGATGTACAGCTTTTACAATACGCGCATTCCATTGCCGAACAACAGTCCTACCAGCCTGACGCAGGCTCCGCTTACGAACTACCTCGCCGGGTGCCAGCCCGATAACAATCACTACAATGCGTTCCAAAATAAGGTGGATTACAACCCGAATCAGAAGAACCGTTTTTACTTTCGCTGGAATTGGAGCCATTACATCGAGTACTATGGCGACCTGACCTGCACCGGTCTCCTGACCACGGACGATACCCGCAACAATGTGAGCGGGGTGGTGGACTGGACGTATACCCCAACGCCAACGACGGTGATCGACGTGACGATTGCCGCGAACCAGTGGTTCCAACGCAACTTCAATTCCGGCATCACCAAATACAAGCCCAGCGATACCGGACTTCCCTCATATATGGACCAGTTCTGCCTGGCGCACAACGACTGCAGCATGCCTGTGGTGACGCTCACCGGCTATTACTTCTACAACGGCCCCAGCTTTGGGCGCGCGCTCTCTCCGTATCCGAAGGTCCGGTCGCAGGCGCTGAAAGCGAATGTCTCGAACGTCCGGGGCGCGCATAGCCTGCGCGCCGGTCTCGATTTTCGCGGCCAAGTACGCAACGACGCGGGAGCAAACGGATTTTCCGCCGGGAACTTCACCTTCGACAACACATTTACTCAGGCCACGGATAACGGCTCGGTGCCAGCCGCCAGCATCGGCCATAGCTGGGCAGCGTTTCAGCTCGGCATTCCCACAACGTCGTCCATCGACAACAATACCAGCCTGTCCCAAAACAATCCTTACTTCGGCTGGTACGGAATGGACACCTGGCGTCTGCGGCACGACATCACGCTCACCCTCGGTCTGCGCATGGAGTATGAGACCGGCCCTACGGAACGGTATAACCGCGCGATCGGCGGTTTCGATCCAACCGCTCAGCTGCCCATCGCGGCCGATGCGAAAGCTGCCTACGCGGCGAATCCTATCCCGCAATTGCCGGTCGCGAACTTCAACGTGCAGGGCGGCGACTATTATCTGGGGGTCAACGGCAAAACCCGGCAGCTCTGGCAGAATCAGTTGATGTTTCTTCCGCGCGTTGCGGCCGCCTGGCAGGCGACGAGCAAGACCGTGCTGCGCGCCGGCTACGGGGTCTACTACGACACGCTGAATTCACTCGTGGAATCGGCGCCGCAAAACGGCTTCTCCTGCACCCAGACGAACACCAGCAGCGACAATTCCGGCGCGTCGTTCAATCTGGGTAATCCTTATAACGGCATTGCTCCGGTCTCGAATCCATTTCCCGGCATGATCGGCGGCAATCCTCCGTGCCAGCCGTATGGCAGCAGTCTTGGTTCCAGCTATCAGGTGGGACGTGGATTTACCTTCATCCCGTACGGCCGGGAGCATCCGCGCGTGCAGCGATGGCGCGCTTCGGTACAACGCCAGCTCGGCAATGACATGTTGGTAGAAGCTACTTACTGGGGACAGTGGGCAGCCGATCTGCCGGTGACGCAACGCTTAGACGCGCTTCCGGCGCAATACTGGGCGACGGGACTGGTACGCAACAATGCGGTTGCCAACGCACTCACGGCGAACGTGCCGAATCCATTTAACATCGCGAACTTCTCCGATATCCAAACGTCCAATCCCGCGCTTTACCGGTATATGTCGGGGCTATCGTTCTTTAACAGCAAGACGATTCAGGTGAATCAACTGCTTCGTCCCTATCCGCAGATGAACGGGTTGAATCAAGCGAATTCGCCAGTGGGAAGGGACCGGATTAAAGCGCTGCAGCTTGATTTTTCGAAGCGCTTCTCGCAGGGGTTGAACCTGAACGCTTCCTGGTCCTGGCTCTCCGCTTACGATAAGACAATTTTCAATAACGAGTTCGATGCGGTTCCCAGCTGGTATCCGGAGTATCCCGCCAGCTCCTCCCGCCCTCACCGGGTGGCCATTAACGGCTTCTATGAACTGCCTTTCGGCAAGGGCCGAGCGTATCTGAAGGGAGGCATTCCCGGCGCGGTTCTGGGCGGCTGGGAAATCGCGGCCACGTGGGAGTTTCAGTCGGGCGATCTGCTGAGTTTCCCGAATATCTATTACTACGGGGACATGCGTCACCTGTCGAGCGATCTTACCAATGTGAACCAAAGCCTGGCGCAATGGTTCAATACGAGCGCGCCTTTCGAACGGGTAGCCGGTAATCAGCCCGCGGCCTACTCGGTCCGGGTCTTCCCGCAGTACATCGCCGGTGTTCGAGGGGACAAGCTGCTCCAGACGAACGCTAACGTTCACCGCAACATCAAGTTTGGGGAGAGGGCTACGCTGCAATTCCGTATGGATATGTTCAATGTATTCAACCGGTCTCAATTTGCCGATCCGGATACGAATCCGAATAACACAACCTTCGGCAAGATTACCTCGCAAACCGGATCACAGAATCGCTTCGTTCAGATTCAGGGCCGCATCCAGTTCTGACCATGAGACTCGCCTTGCTGTTCCTTCTTCCCACGCTGCTGGTGGCGCGGGACCCGCTGGCTTCGCGGATTGGACATACCGATCCTTCGAAGTACAACCGGAGCCGGTCTCATGGAAGCGTGGGTGACATGGCATGCGAAACTCTGATGCCGGGCAATGCGCTGGCTACCAATTTCTTCTTTATGCACCGCTGCCAGATTATGCCCGGCGGCGGCGTGGGCCATCATTTCCACAACACCACGGAAGAGATGTTCATCATCTTCGACGGAGAGGCCGAGTTTACTATCGATGGCCGCACGTCCGTTTTGAAGGGAACAGCCGGCGCGCCGGTTCGCATGGGTCACTCTCACGCGATCTATAATCCCGGCGGCAAGCCTGTAGAGTTTATGAACATCAACATCAGCGCGGTGAAGGGAAAGTATGATGCCTTCAATTTGGAAGACCCGCGTGTCGGCGTGCCGAAAGATCCCATCCCAGTGTTTATGACCATGCGGCTCGACAAAGCTTTGCTCCGTCCGGCGGCGAATTACCATGGTGGCGAAGGCACGGCTCAGTACAGGCGCGCGCTCGACCCCAGCGTCTTTCTCACGAACTGGTCTTATGTCGACCATCTGCTACTGCCGCCGGGTTCTTCGGAAGGGATGCACCGGCACCCTGGCCTGGAAGAAATCTACTATGTACTGAGCGGGGAGGGAGAAGCCACGGTAGCGGGTGAAACCGCGCCCATCCACAAAGGTGATGCTGTTCCCGTGCTGTTAGGGGAATCACACGCTTTTCGCGGTTCCGGCTCACAAGGTTTGGAGCTGATGATCGTAGGGATCGCGACTCAGAAAGGAGTTCTGGAAACAGTGCTGGACGTAGGGCGGCAGTAGCGGATTTTCGCCCCAAGCGTCGATGGCCGGCGTTCTGCTAAAGTAGGGTTACAGGCGAACAAAAGGCGAATGAACGCTGCCGCACTACGTAACCATATCCAGACCTCCCTGGGCCATCGATTCGATGTGAATCTCACGTTGCGTGAGAAGACCGCGCCGGAACTTCTATCGTCAGGTATTCCTGGAATCGATATTCCACGTGGGAAGCTCACCGAGATTTATGGCCCGGCATCCTCAGGGCGTACCAGCATTCTGATCGCGGTGCTCGCCCGGGTGACCAGGCAGCCTGAGTTCTGTGCCCTCATCGACGCCAGTGACTCCTTTGATCCCCGGACGGCGGCTGAGGCAGGAGTGCAGCTGCCTAATCTTTTATGGGTTCGTTGTGGCGGAGGCGCGGAAAACGCTCTGAAAGCTGCCGATCTGATTGTACAGGCGGGCGGCTTCGGCGTCGTCGCGCTCGACCTGGCGGGAATACCCGCGCGCGATGCCCGGCGCATTTCCCTCGCCTCGTGGTTCCGTCTCCGCGGCGCTGTCGAGAAAACACCCACCGCCCTGGTCGTGGTGGAGCAAGAACTGAACGCGCATTCCTGCTCTACGCTGCAGATCGGGAACCGGCCTGCCGGTGTCCGGATGAAAGGAAAACTGTTGCGCGGCTTGGGTGTGGATGCCACGCTCGGCCCCAGAAACCGGGCCAAGTCCACCTTCACTCTCAAGCCTCTCTATTGGGAATAGAGATGTACGCCTGTCTGCATGCTCAAGGAAATCCGGCGCTGCTCATTGAATGCGCGCGTCACTTTTCGCCCCGCATTGAAGAAACGTCGCCCGATACGGTGTTAATTGACGTCCGGGGTCTCGGAGCGCTCTTCGGGGAGCCGCATGAAATTGCCCGGATGATGGCCAATCGCGCGGGGATCCCGATTGATATCGCGATCGCGGCCGATCCGGATGCGGCGGTGATTGCGGCGCGAGGCATTCGCGGCATCACGATCATTCCGCATGGGAAGGAATCAGCGGTTCTCGCCCCGCTTCCTCTGAACCTGCTCCCCGGCTCGCCTGAAGCGGCTGAAGTGTTGGACGCATGGGGCATCCGGACATTGGGCGAGCTTGCGGCGCTACCCCCGCTGGGAGTAGCTGCGCGTCTGGGCAGTGAAGGAACGCATCTGCAAAACCTCGCCCAAGGCCAGGCGGGACGCCAGCTTCGGCTTCTCGAGGACCCGCTGCGTTTCGAAGACGAACTGGAATCCGAGGATCCCGTGGAACTGCTGGAGCCTCTGTCCTTTCTGTTGAGCCGTCTGTTGAACGAAATCTGCGCGCGGCTTGCCTTTCACGCCCTTGCCGCCGATGAGATTCGTCTCGCGCTCACGCTTGAGAATGCCCCGCCGCACCAATGCACGTTGCGATTGCCGGTGCCGGTACGCGATGTCAAAACGTTTCTCAAACTCCTGCAACTGGAGTTGAGCGCGCGTCCGCCCGGCGCGCCGGTCCTGAAGATCCGGATCGCTCTGAACCCTGTCAAACCGAGGACGCAGCAGCACGGTCTTTTCCTCGCGCTTTCCCCCGAGCCGGCCAAACTCGAAGTGACGCTATCGCGGTTAAGCAATCTGTTGGGCCCGCAGAATGTGGGAACTCCGGAACTCCTCGATACGCATCGCCCGGACAGTTTCCGCATGAACCGCTTTTCTTCGTGCGGAGCGGGAGCTACCGGCAAAGTTTCCGCTATGAAAGAAGCGCTTGTTCTTCGCCGCTACCGACCGGCCCGGTACGCACAGGTTCGCTTACTACAGGGCACGCCAGTCCAAGTGAGCGCCTCCTCGATAAAAGGAGACGTAACAGCCCATGCGGGGCCTTGGCAATCCTCCGGAGACTGGTGGAAGGAGGAACCCTGGGACCATGCCGAATGGGACGTAGCCTTGAGCGATGGCGCGCTGTATCGCATCCATGAAGACCTGCGCACCGGCCGCTGGTTCCTCGAAGGAAATTACGACTGATGTACGTCGAACTCCATGCACGATCCGCCTTCAGCTTTCTGCAAGGCGCATCTGTTCCCGAGGAGTATGCCGATGTTGCGGCGAACTTCGATATGCCTGCGATGGCGCTTCTGGACCGCGACGGCTTCTATGGATCGCCCCGCTTTTTCTCTTCGATGCGGAAGCTGAAGCTGCGCGGTCACACGGGCGTGGAGTTGCGTTGCACCGATGGCGGCTATTATCCGTTACTGGCGAAGAGCCGCACAGGCTACCAAAACCTTTGCCGGCTAATCACCCGGACGAAGCTGCGCGCGGGCAAGCATCCCAGGCCAGGGCACGAAGCCGCCGCAACACCTGAAGAGGTCGCCGAATCTTCCGAAGGCCTGATCTGTCTCACAGGCGATGGCGATGGCCCGCTTGCTGTGGCAATCCGTAAAGGTGAAGGCCGCTCATGTCTGGAAAGGCTGGTCCGCACATTTGGACAAGGCAATGTTTATGCCGAATTACAGCGCCATCACGATCGCGATGAAGAAGCGCGTAATCAGGCGGTAATCGCTCTTGCGCGTAGTGTCAAAGTACCGCTTGTAGCGGCTAATGGGGTTTGTCATGCGCAACCGGCGCAGCGTCAAATTCTTGACGTGTTCACTTGTCTGCATAACAAGGTCACTCTTGCGGCAGCGGGCCGTCTACTCTCCAAGAATGACGGGCGTCACCTTAAGTCCGGCGCCGAAATGGCGCACTTGTTTGCCGATTATCCCGAAGCCATCCGAAACACGCGCGAGATTTCCGCTCAATTGACTTTCGAGCTTTCAGACCTCGGATATAGGTTTCCCCGCTATCCCGCCCCTAACGGCCAGACCGAGTTCCAGTTCTTATGCGAGCGTACCTGGGAAGCCGCGCGTACACGCTTTCAGGACGGTTTCGAAAACGCGCAAACGCAAATCGAGCGTGAGCTCAATGTGATCGGGAAGCTGGAACTAGCGGGCTATTTCCTGATCGTCTGGGATATTGTGAACTTCTGCCGCAGAGAAGGAATTCTGGTGCAGGGGCGCGGTTCCGCGGCCAACAGCGCAGTCTGTTACGCGCTCGGAATCACAGCCATAGATCCGGTCAACATGAAGCTCCTTTTTGAACGCTTCCTGTCCGAAGAACGCGGCGAGTGGCCGGACATCGATCTCGATCTGCCCAGTGGCGGCAAGCGCGAGCGGGTAATTCAATATGTGTATCAGCGCTACGGGAAGCTTGGCGCGGCCATGACTGCAAACGTGATCACCTACCGCGGGCGCTCGGCGGCCCGCGAGGTGGGCAAAGTTCTGGGGTTTGAAACCACCACGCTCGACCGCCTCTCCAGCCTTGTCCCCATGTGGGGCTGGAAAGATGCCGGCAATACGGTGTACAAGCAGTTCGGTGAAGCCGGACTCGATCTCAATCATCCGCGCGTTCACAAATTCATGGAGCTTGTGGAGGGCATTCAGGACATGCCGCGGCATCTCGGCCAGCATTCCGGAGGCATGGTCATTTGTCAGGGGCAACTTGATTCGGTTGTGCCGCTGGAGCCTGCCAGCATGCCGGGCCGGGTTGTCGTCCAATGGGACAAAGAAGACTGCGCCGATCTTAAGCTCATCAAAGTGGATCTACTGGGGCTGGGCATGATGTCTGTACTTGAAGATTCACTGGTTTTGATTCGCGATCATTATAAAGAGGAAGTCGATCTGGGTCACCTTCCGCAGGACGATCCCGAGACTTACCGGACGTTGCAGAAGGGTGACACGATCGGTATGTTCCAGGTGGAAAGCCGGGCACAGCAGGCCACTCTGCCGCGCATGATGCCAACAAAATTTTATGATCTTGTGGTGCAGGTGGCGATCATCCGGCCGGGCCCGATTGTTGGCAAAATGATGCACCCTTACCTGGCGCGGCGTCAGGGTAAAGAACCGGCGGCCTGCCTGCATTCTTGTCTACAGGACGTACTGGAACGGACGCTGGGAGTGCCGTTATTTCAAGAACAGCTTCTGCGCATGGCCATGGTCGCGGCGGGATTTTCCGGCGGGGAAGCGGAAGAGTTACGCCGCGCCATGGGCTTCAAGCGTTCGCAGGAAAAGATGAAAGGCCTCGAAGTCCGTCTGCGCGAGGGCATGGAGCGCAAGGGAATCACGGGTGAGACCCAAACCACAATCGTGCAATCGATTACAGCATTTGCGCTGTACGGCTTTCCCGAATCGCATGCGGCGAGTTTCGCCCTGATGGCGTATGCGAGCGCTTATCTGAAGTGCCACTACCTGGCGGCGTTCACCTGCGCGCTGCTCAATAATCAGCCGATGGGCTTTTATCATCCGGCTGTCCTGATTAAAGACGCCCAGCGGCATGGATTGCGCGTGCTCCCGATCGATGTAACGAAATCGGATTGGAATTGCACTCTCGAAAACCCGCGGCTTCGTTTAGGGCTGCGCTATGTGAGAGGCGTGCGGAAAGAAGCGGGGGAATGCCTGGTGCGTGAGCGGGGCATTGCGCCGTTTTCCGGCATCGACGATCTCGCACGGCGCGTTCCGCAGCTTCGGAAAGACGAGATGTCGAAGCTGGCTGCAACCGGCGCTCTGAATTCTTTAGATGCCGCGCACCGCAGGGATGCGCTCTGGAGATCGAGCCGTGCGGCGCACCCTGTAGGACCGTTGTTGGCTGAAGTTCCCGAATCTGAAATTTCCGCTCCTCTTAAACCGATGACTATCGAAGAGAGGCTCGATGCCGATTATGGCGGGACCGGCGTCAATATCGGCCGGCATCCGATGGCGCACAGGCGCGCGGAAATGGATGCGCTGGGGGTGACCCGCGCCGCCGATCTGGCGAATATCCGATCCGGTGTCCCGGTACGTATCGCCGGATGCGTAATTGTACGCCAGCGCCCCGGGACGGCGAAAGGCATCGTGTTCCTCAGCATCGAAGATGAAACAGGAATTGCCAATGCCGTAGTGATGGCCGAAATGTTCGATGAGAACCGGCTGACGATTGTGAGTAACCGATGGCTATTAGTGGAAGGGCCCATTCAGAATGTCGACAACGTAATTCATGTGCGTGCGAAGCGCATTACGCCCCTGAATTGCGGGGTTTCTGTGGTTTCCCACGATTTCCACTAACGGCGGAGTAAGCCGCTATCGAGCATCCAATCGCGTAGGCGGTCCGGCCACTTGGCCACTGCCAGGTTGGGGAACTCGGCGGTTCTTCCATTCACACCAAAGCCATGGCCTCCGCGGCTATAGATGTGCAGCTCGGCCGGGACGCCGGCCTTCTTGAGCGCGATGTAGTATTCGGCGGAACCTATCGAGGGTCCGTCATCGTGGTTGACCAGGAGGAACGTCGGCGGCGTTTTGCTGTTTACGCCGGGCATCGCGTTTTTCAGGCCAGCGTAGCCGAGGACTGCGAAATCCGGCCGGGAGCTTTCACGATCTACCGGGTTAGCGGCATTGGGTTGGCCGGAATCGTAGCGCGTTTCGGCGAGGGCGGCGAGTTCGCCTCCTGCTGAGAAGCCCATGATACCGATGCGGGAGGGGTTGACGTTCCACTCCGCGGCCCGGCTGCGTACCATACGAATGGCACGCTGCGCATCGGCCAGCGATTCGCCTTCTACGGTATAGGTGGAGCCAGCCGCGCGGGCAAGCCGGTTCTTGAGAACGAATGCGGCGATCCCCATACCGTTCAGCCGTTTTGCTACGTCGGAGCCTTCGAGATCGACTACCAAGTACTTATGTCCGCCGCCTGGAGCGATGATGAAAGCGGCGCCGGATGCCTTGTCTTTAGGCGGAAGAAAAACCGTGATTGACGGGTTGTGAATATTCGTTATGCGGTGGAAGGAATCCACCACGGGCAGTTCACCGGGGACGGCTTCGGCGTGAGTGATGAACTGTTCTTTCTGGGTGACGGGCAGATTGGGCCAGAGCGGAATTTCTGTCTGCGCGAGACCGCATGAAAGCAGAACCAATGCCGCCGCGATCATTGGCTACAGTTCCGTCAACTCGTTCAGTTTCCCATTGCTATCGCCGATCTTTTCGGGATGGAGTCCCATGCGCAGAAGCAGCGTCAGATAGAGGTTCGTATTGGGCAAAGGCTCACGGTAGACGATATGTTTGCCCGTCCGGAAGGTTCGGTTTCCGTTGCCTGCCAGTAGCACGGGCAGATTCTCATGCAGATGCCGGTTGGGGTCGCTCAACCCGCTTCCGTACACGACCATGGTGTGGTCCAGAAGGGTGCCATCGCCGTCCTGAGTGGACTTCAGCTTCTGGAGAAAGTGCGCAAACAACCCCGCATGAAAGGTGTTGATCTGAGTAACCTTCTCTATATTGTCTTTATTGCCGCGATGATGGGAGAGGGGGTGGTGACCGTCTGTGATGCCGATTTCGGGGTACGCTTGGGGGCTTCCTTCGCGAGTGTACATAAAGGTGGAAACGCGGGTGAGCCCGGTTTGAAACGCGGCTACCTGGAGATCGTACATGAGCTTGGCGTGCTCGGCGAAAGTGGAGGGGATTCCGGCAGGTTTTTCGAGAGTTGGAGCCGCGGTTTTGCTTTCCTGTCCGGCGCCTTGAATCCGCTGTTCCAGTTCGCGTACGCCGGTCAGATATTCATCCACCTTCCTGCGGTCGGAATTCCCTAGCGTGCCCATCAACTCCCGCGCGCGATCGTTGACCGCATCGAGGATGCTGGCGCGATCTTCGGCAAGCTCGCGCCGCGCCGCCGGATCGAGGCTGGTTCCGAGGCTGCCGAACAAACGCTCGAATACCATGCGCGGATTCGTTTCCGGAGGTAAGGGGGTGGTGGGCGTGCGCCACGAGATGCTATTGGTGTAGGCGCAACTGTAGCCTGAATCGCAGTTGCCGACAGTGCGGGCATCTTCGCAGCCCAATTCGAGCGATCCGAAACGCGTGCGGCCTTCCGCAGGACCGGCTGCAATCGCCTGTGCCGCAATCTGGTCGGCGGAAACACCGCTCTGAATATCTGAGCCCATCGTTTTGCGAGGGTGAACCCCGGTCAGGTAAGCTGCGCCCGCGCGCGCATGGTCGCCCGCGCCATCGTCGAGAGCGTTGCCGTTGTGCGATACGAGGCCGGTGAATACGGTCAGATCTTCGCGAAAGGGCTCGAGCGGTTTCAGGATGCGAGGGAAGGTGAAGCCCTTGCCGGTTTCGGCCGGCGTCCAGGCGTCCATGATCATGCCGGTAGGGGCGTAGATGAAGGCGAGGCGCATGGGTGTAGCGGCGGCCGATGCCGTGCGGGCCGCAAAAGCCGGCGTCATCGCATCAAGCAGGGGAAGAGCCAGTGCCGTCCCGGCTCCCTTCAGAAACATGCGGCGCGGCAGATGCTTGCGCGTGATTATCATAATTACTCTCCCCTGCGTTGTTCGAATGGAACACTATTGACGATGCCCAGCACTAAGCTGGAGAAGCGGTAATCATGAGCTGCCACCCGGGCCGAGATGGACTTCACTGCCGGCCGGTCGTAGCGCTCCAGGCCGCGGCCCAGTGCGTAGATCAGCAGTTTCTCCGTAAGGCTTTCTGTGAACCGGGCCGGTTTTTGCAGCAGGACCGTGCCCAGTTCCTCAGCGCCGCGGAAAGAACGGCCATCCGGTAACGTGCCGGATGCGTCGATCGGAATGTTGCCGTCCATGGACCGCCACTGACCCACGGCATCGTAGTTCTCCAGCGCGAATCCGAGGGGGTCCATCTTCGAATGGCAGGACGCGCAGACTGCGTTTTTGCGGTGTTCTTCCAACTGCTGCCGCAAGGACGCGGTGGAACCCACGGCCGCGGTGTCTAGATTTGGCACATCCGGCGGCGGAGGAGGAGGCGGCGTGTTCAACAAGTCTTCCAAAACCCACTTGCCGCGGAGCACGGGAGACGTACGGTTGCCGTAGGACGACACAGTCAGCACGCTTGCCTGCGTCATCACGCCGCGACGGTTTGTGCCCGTGAGATCGACCTTGCGGAATTCCGGTCCGCGAATGCCGGGAAGCTTATAGTGCCGCGCCAGCCGCTCATTCATGAAGGTGTAATCGGCATTCAGGAAGTCCAGGATTGGGCGATCTTCGCGCATGATGTGCTCGAAGAATAGCTCCGTTTCCCTGCGCATGGACAGGCGGAGGTAATCATCGAAATCGGGGAAGCGCTCGCGGTCCGGCCGCACGGATTCCAGCCGGCGAATTTCCAGCCATTGACCGGCGAAATTTTCGACAAAAGCCTGGCTCTTTTGGTCTCTCAGCATGCGGCGCACTTGGGCTTCCAGGACTTCCGGCTGCCGTAGCGCGCCCGATTCCGCGCACTTGAACAGCCCCTCATCGGGCATGCTGCTCCAGAGAAAGTAAGAAAGACGGGAGGCAAGCTCGAATTGGCTCACGCGGTGCGCGGCGGCGCCCTTCTCATCGCGCTCAATGCGGAACAGAAAGTCCGGCGAGACCAGCATTGCCTGAACGGCGAGAGCGACCGCGGCTTGTTCGCTCCGGCCGCGGCTGCGTGCCGCCGTAATCACTTTGATGTAGCGGTCCGCGACTTCCGGGGTGACCGGATGCCGGAATGCTCTCCGCGCGAAATCGGTCACGATCTTGCGATCACAACTCGCGTTGTGTTGCCCATCCAGATGACCGCAGATGAACACTTTCCGCAAACTCTCTTGGGAAGGGCCGGCCGTGTTGTAGGGTCCCGCAACGGTCATCCAGTCCACTTTGATTCCGTCGGGCGTATCGAGAACCGGTTTCGAGAGCTTGGCCGTACCCTTGGCCGGGTCGAGCTTGACCGTGACGGGCGCGGATTGTAAGCGATGGGTGGGATTCGGCGCGCCGTAGAAAGCGGGTGCGCCTTCGAACTGCTTCAGAAACGTTACCGCGATCCAGTGTTCGCCGGCCGGCACATGCAGCCGATAGTCCCGAATTGCCTGGCGGTCCCCGGTGAGGACGACATCCGTGCGCTCATCCGGTGAAATTTCTGTTTGGCCCGCGATTTTTCCATCGATCCAGACCGCCATTTGCAGCGGGTCCCAACCGGGCAGACGGTTGTGTCCGACGGCTACGTGGAACTCGTAATCGCCCTCAGCCGGGAAGCGGTGGTGTACGTGGATGGAACTCGGCTGGCCAAGGCCGGTCTCATCGTAATCTTGCAGGGTATAAGGAGCGGGGACTTTCAGAGGCGCGACCAGGATCTCTTTTTCGGAATTCTTTTCGAGCCGCCGCCGGTTGGGCGGTTGGAACCGCGTGACACTTGGCTTCACCTGAGGACCGAACACCGCGGCGCGGGCAACGGTTTCCGCCGCTGCCATGTATTTTTCCATCAGCAGAGGCGAAACTGACAGCACATCGCCGATGTTGTCAAAGCCATAGCCGGAATCGTCCTGCGGGAAGTCCCCGGCTGGCTGAAAGTTCACGCCTAATAGGTCGCGAATCGTGTTGTTGTATTCGGCGCGGTTCAGCCGCCGCGCCGTGATGCGACCGGGATCCGGCTTGGCATGGGCGTCCTGCCGGTCGAACTCATAATAAATCCATCGCGTGAACTCCGCTGACTGCACGGCATCGGGACGAGGCATGCCTTTCGGCGGCATTTCGCCTGCTTCCACGCGCTGCAGCATCTTCTCCCAGCGGCCGCGATTTTGGTCCAGGGAGCCCGGAGTTAGAAAGTTCCGTATATTCAGACCGCCGGACGCTAACTTCTCATTGTGGCAACCGGCGCAATTCTGTTTGAGGAAAGGTTGAACGGATTTAACGAAAGGCTCAGGGGGGCCAGCTGCCTGACACAACGTGACGATTGGGATAACAATGCGACCGTATCTAGACCAGTGCGACAATTCAAAGCCTGGACTTGATTTTATCCTACGATATGCAAGCAGAACAATGAAATATGTATGATGATATCGATGGAGAGTGCGTGGAGATGCGCTCGCTGCGAGAAGGCCGATGTAGAGGCGGCGAAGGACGGGAAAACAAATTGACAATCAGCGAGATTTCGGCACTGGTGGCGGTGGTCCTGAGCGTGGGCACCAATGTGGCGCTTTACGTTCACCTGAGTTCCACCATGAACAGCCGCTTCGATATCGCGGAGCGTAAATTCGAGAGCCGGTTCTCGGACTTGAAAGCAGATATTCTCACAATCCTGCGCACGGAAATGCGGAGCATGGAAGCCATCATGGACGCGCGGCTCTCGCGAATCGAGGAGAGCTTGCGGATTCGGTAGAGAGAGACTAAGCAAACGAACACTGACCGAGGCGTGCGCAGGGTCGGACTGAACGAATTTGGAGACTCCAGGAAGGTAGACATCCCGGCCTCAGACGCGTAAAAAGATCTTACGGCGATACATCCAGAACAGGAGCAGCCAGAAAATCAGTAGGACTGTGCCACCAAACAGCAATGGTTCCAGGCCCGCGCCGAATATGCGGAACAATCCTTCGCCTAAATGAATGCGGAGCGAACTGGCCACGAAACTCTCAAACAAGTGGGCGATCAAATAGGCGGCGATGGAGTTCGTACCGATCACGAGCAATGGAAAAGCCCACTTGCGATAGTCTTTCACATCGAGGATCCAGCTAAAGACAGCGAGGAAAAGGAAGCAAACCCCACCGCTGAAGAGCGTCCAACCCGGTGTCCAAATCCGCTTCACAACCGGGGAGACTCCCGTGAAATGCAGTAATACGCCTGCCACGATTCCACCTGCTCCCGCGAGCAGTAACCGTCTGAACGGGATGGATGGCGCGAAGGTTTTCAGCCACTGCCCGGCGATGAGACCAAGGATCATTGTCGCGAGAGTGGGGATAAAGCTGAGGGTGAGATAGCCGCCGCCGTTGAACACAAACGGGCGAGTGCGCGGGAAGAGATTGAGGAACCACTGGTCGAATGCGTTACCCAGGTTACTGTTCTTGTTCCAGTGCGAAGCGAAACCGGTGAAGTTATAGGGCCAGTTTTGGGGAACGCCGACGGCTGGATAGTTGTAATCCGGACCGGGGGCCGGATAAAGCGCCCAAGCGAGCCAGTAGGCGAATAAGATGGCGCCAAACGCGCCCCACTGCCAGCGCGGCGAACGAAACCCGAGCAGAAACAGAAAAGGATATCCCAAGCCGATCTGCGTAAGCGTGTCTTCGAACGTGTAGTTCGTCTGCGGGCTGTGGAGAGAGCGTAGAAAGATGCCGAGCGCGATGAGAACGAAAGATCGCCAGACAGCGCGGGTAAACATTCTTCCGAATGTTCCGCCTTTGCCCAGACGGCCGGCAATGGAGTAGGGCAATGCTACGCCCACCAGGAAGGAGAAGGATGGCTGAATCATATCGTGGAGCGAGCAACCCGCCCACTCCACGTGTGTTTGGTTGTAAGCAAGGGCGGCCCAGAACCAGTTGCCTGGGAAAGCTTTCGCTACCGAGGAGAGGCGAAGCACTTCCGCCATCATCAGAAACATGACAAGGCCGCGGTATGCGTCTACCGCTTCATTGCGAATGACCTGCGTTGTTGCGGGTAGCGGCAATGAGGCTGCCGGTTTCAGCGACGTGTTGTACGCGCCCATGCCGGGCATTATGGTCATAAATTGACTGGGGTAGCACTTCGGGCCTGAGGTTGAGGCGTAGACCGGCCGTTTGCGGGAGTCGCGCAGCGGCGTTCAAACCGAAATCCCAATCCGAAAACGGGAACCTGCCAATGATGACTTCATGGAAGAGATGACGGAGCGAATTGCCGGGCGATGAACTCTTCAAATGTGGGGAGCGGGGCGAAATCGGAGGGCTTTTTGTGGCCGGCGGCGATGGCTCTTTGTTGCTGGCGGGCTGCTGTACCGGGTCCGTTTTCGTACTGCGAAACGAACTCCCGCTGCTCTGATTTCCTTTCTTTCTGCACAGTTGTGAGCGCGGCGAAGACTTTATGGAAAGCGCGCTCGTTGGTGGTCTGGTAACGGAGGAGCACGGCGAAGTTAGCGGGAAGCTCGCCCGCGGGGGCGTTGGCGATTCCTTCATCTTGTAAGCGCAGGGCGCGATCTTTGAGCCAGTGGTGGCGGGCCATGTCCGCGACCAGGACTTCTTCGATCGCGTTGGCCGGCGCGTACTGTTTTTTAAGTGAAGCGGCAAAGGCGTGAAAGGCTTCAGGATCTTCACCCGGAACGATCACCGTGCCGGAGGCGAGGCCGTGGCGTAGAGCGTTTTGGGAAGAGACGGCTTTGCCGGCTTCGGTTTTAGGTCCGGTGGATGGATTCGGTGCTGGTTGCGGACTCATAGGAGAGCCTCCTGACCGGAGCGTAGCGTGGGAATTTGGGCTTGCCAGGGCGGGGTAATGATTCTATTGGGAAGATTGCCGAAAGATTGGCTGAAATTTTTGTGACTGAAAATGTGGGGTAGTGGTGCGGTTGTTGAAAGACAAGTTCCCCTTTACCGATTGGCTGGCGATGGCACTCCGTACCCCAGGTTTGGGGTGGAGCGCGGTGGCGGCGGAAGCGCCTCAGTGGTGAGACCGGGGTTCCCGGGACCTGGAGGTGCACAGATGAGACGGTTCTTACGAAGGGAGTCGCCACTCATCTCGATGCGGTATCGCTCGTTCCGGTTTGATTCGGGAACTACATAGAAAGAACGTGCGAGTCCATTGCTAAATACTACCGGACTTCTCGCGGGTTTATCCGCGTGCTCGATTCCAACGCCGCCGTCTTCAGCAGCCTGTGCCGTCTAGAGGGGTCGAAGCGGAATGCAGGTAAGCTTCGATTGCGACGCTCACACCTTGTCTGACAAAGGCTACCCGACGCAACCATTGACCGGAGGGCTTCCGCGAAGTTGCGTTTGCTAGCGTGCTTGTAGCCGTGGCTGCAAAGAAAGGCGGGGGTCTGTTTTCGGGATCATACTTGAATGCGCCCTTTTGGCCGTGACATAGCTGAGGT
>JALYXI010000167.1 GCA_030947245.1 Acidobacteriota bacterium | reverse complement strand
GCACCGAAAAGAGCGAGGAACTGAGGAACCCCGAGATTCGCGAAAAACATCTACGCGACGCCCCGGGCGTGAACCAGCGTGCCGAACACAATGTCCTCCATAGGCTGCGCGGTGGAAACGCCCACGTACTTGCCGTTGTTTCGGAGTGCGAGCTGCTGAACCCGCTCTGTGAACCGGTCGAAGCCCCGGGTGTAATTGGCGCGGGCGGCGTCATCGAATTGAAGCTTAACGGTCTGACCCGTTTCGCCGTCCTCAAGCTCGAGTTCGCCGCTCCAGGGCGGGGTGCGGTCTTCTTCGGTCCAAAGCTGAATAATGAAGAGCTCATGGCCGAAATCGGCAAGAAACTGAAGCGCGCGTTCGCAATCGCCGTCATCCAAGAAGTCTGAAATCACAATGAGAAGGCCGCGCTGGCCGATTGTGGAGATGAACTCGCGGACCACATTGTTGAAATCGGTCTTACCCTGCGCGCGCAACGATTCGAAATAGCCCATGGCTGTCGAAAAGCGATGGCGGCCGCCGCCCGTGCGCTTCCCCTCACCCAGGTGTGACGCAAACGGGTGGATGGAGATTACATCGTGGCGCACCAAACCGACATAGGAGAGTGCGGCGGCCAGTTTCCGGGCGTGGAGAAACTTCGAACCGTCGCCGGCCGCCATTGAGGCGCTGGTGTCTAGCAGGAGCCGAATGGGAACGCGCGGCTCAATCTGAAACATCTTCAGAAACATCTTGTCCAGGCGCATGTAGGCGCGCCAATTCACCGCGCGCAGGTCGTCTCCGTGGTGGAATTGCCGATGATCGAGAAATTCCTGTCCGCCACCGGCGAAACGGGAAGGATTGTGGCCTCCGACCAGTCCCGAAAACGATTTCTGCCATCGGATGGTGAGCCGTTCCAGCTTTTCAAGGAACTGGCGGTCCAGGAGTGGAGCGGCTTCCATGGTCAATCTTACATAATGACATTACCGTCTTTAGGCGTGATATGAGGCAGCAGATACGCGCAATGTTTAAAGTATGGCTGCTCATCGTTTTCAGCGGAGCGGCGGGAGCCCAGGTTGCCGATCCTGGCGGAGAGTTTCGTTCCTTGCTGGAACACGAGACCGGCGGCAGATTGAAGTTGAGCTTCGAGTTCCGGGCGCGGGAAGAAGCCCGAACGGGCAACAATTTCGGAAGGAGCCCGAATCTGGAAAACGCGCTGACACGGACGCGGATCGGCGCCTTCTTCAAGGCCACGAACTGGTTGGCAGTGTCTGCCATGGGACAGGACGCGCGTGCTCCGTTCTATGGCCCCGGAGCGCCTGCGACCGTTCGTGACTCCATGGACCTGCACGAAGCGTATGTCGAGTTGTTTCCGGAACGGGACCGCGGATTCGGGGCCGTCGCCGGGCGCAGGATGATCACCTACGGGGATGGGAATTTGATCGGGGTTCCCAACTGGACCAACGTTTCCCGGACCTACGACGCCGTGCGAGCATACTACCGCCTCCACAAAGCGACGGTTGAGGTGCTTCTGGTTTCACCGGTGAAGATACTGCCGGATTCTTTCAACCATCCCAACCTGGGCGACCGCGTGTGGGGGACTTACAACCGCTTCCCCAACGTGATTCCCGGTGGAGTGATTGAGGGTTACGTGCTGCGTCACGATCAAAACACCATAGGCGGATTTACGGGCACTGGAAGGCTTGGGACCCGCACCTTCGGCGGCAGGGCAAACGGACCTTTGCTGTCCGGCTTCAAATTCCATGGGGAACTGGCGGTTCAGAACGGCCACTCCGGATTGATGGGTCATTCGGGCCTGGGCTGGATTGCGGGTCTCGATGAATCGTTCCGGGCAGGGCGGTTCCCCGTGGATCTTCTGGCGGAATACAAATACGCATCGGGCACAAAGCAACCCGGCACGGCGCATGACGGCACGTTCGATCAGTTGTATCCTTCAAATCACGATAAATTTGGGCACGCCGACCTGTTTGGCTGGCGCAACATCGAGGATTTTCGGGTACTGAGCACGGCTCATATAACGCGGGCTGTTTCGGTTCACCTGATGTACAACAACTGGTGGCTCGCGAGTGCGCGGGATGCACTGTACAACAGCTCCGGGAAATCGCTTGCGGAATCGCCGTCCGGTAAAGCGGGCCGGCATATCGGTCAGGAAGCGGACATCTTCGGCGTGTACCGCATCGGGCCCTACCACCTCGGGGCCGGCTTCGCTCACGTTTTCAGGGGGCGGTTTTTGAAAGAAACAACTCCCGGCGTGAACACGCGTTATCTTTATGTGTTCGAAACCTACTCCTTCTGACTGACTGCGCAGCGAAATTTAACGGCGGCGCATAGCGGCGGCAATTGCGATGGCGCCAACCGCGGCCAGAGCGGTTGTGAGCATCGGATTCATGGCCGCTTTGTTGTAGAAGCTGGTTTCGTGTACAGTCACCTCATAATCGCCGCGCTCGTCGAGAGTTCCGGATGCGTGTTCAAGCGCCTCATGCTGGCCCGGCTTCGGTTGGCGCTGGGACTTCTGGCCTTTGAATCCGGCTGCTTTCATTACCTTATCGTCAAGCGTGGGAGAATAACGGCCCATCAGTGAGTTCAAGACGGCCGAGTCACCCACCAGGAAATCGCGCGTGGGATTTTCGGCGGCATAGAGGATAGCTTCCGCAACCACTTCGGGGGCGTACATAAGCGGAGGCGCGATGGGCTCTTCCTTCATGTAATTCTTGGCATGTTCGAAGAACGGGGTAGCGATCCCGG
>JALYXI010000160.1 GCA_030947245.1 Acidobacteriota bacterium | reverse complement strand
GCTCAGGGAGACACACCGCGTGTCGGCAAGTGGAGGGAGGATCTTATGTGAAACCAATAACCGCTATGCATTGCGGCGGGACCCACAGGTGGGAATTTGGGGAGTTGGATATGTCCCCAGCCGGCTGCAAGCCAAGTATGTTGCGGGACTGCGGAAAGGGCTCCACGCTTATCAGGTACAGATGCGTGGAGCGCGCGAACTCGCAAGACTATGTACACGTGCAAAATTCGCGCAGGTCGATGTTGACGCAGCGCCATTGTCTGCCCCTCATCTCAAATCACGTTCTTTACAATGCATATTGCACGGATACAACGGGGTCCGAACATGGCCGGCTTTACGGGTCATAGCTAAATTCTTCGGCCCCCGAGTGCGGGCGGTCGCGACCAAGTAAGAACTATCAGAGGAGCTATGGCGGAGACGGATAAAAAAGAAATTCGATTCGGACTGATTGGTTGTGGAGGAGTTGGGATTTCGAGAGCCGACGCCTTATACAGATGTGCGCGCACAAAGCTAGGGGCAGTAAGTGACCTTGATCGGACGCGCGCAGCATCGGTGGCAGAGAGATGCGGCGCTCACATTGTGGATAGCTGGACAGACTTGATCACGCGAGGCGATATCGACGCCGTGGTCGTGTCTACTCCGCCTCGTCTACACAGCGAAATGTGCATTGCGGCATTGCGCGCAGGCAAGGACGTTCTTTGTGAGAAACCCTTGGCGAGGACGGTCGAAGAGGGTAGGGAGATTTTGAAAGCCGCTGATGAGAGTGGTCGATTTCTGGCCACCGGATATAATTTTCGGTTCTTCCCATCAGTTCTAAAGACGCGTGAGTTGCTGGATTCGGGACTCATCGGGGAACTGGACCACATTCGAAGCTATGCAGGCTATTCCGCTTCGGAGCATCCCTATGAATGGTTGCATGATGCAGAAGCAATGGGAGGCGGAGCACTGCGTGACAACGGTACGCACCTAATTGATTTAACGCGTTATCTCCTTGGAGAAATCGAAGATGTTCAGGGATTTGTTTCAAACCGCGTCTGGAATTTTGCAGGTTGCGAGGACAATGGAATGGCTGTGCTTCGCGGGAGTGGAGGGCAGCTCGCATCGTTGCACGCGAGTTGGACTGAGTGGCGGGGCTATCGCTTCCTACTGGAGACCTACGGCTCGAAAGGTTGCATTAAGACCTCGATTTTTCCGATGATTACGAAGGTTCTGTGGAGCGCCCAGAGGGCCAGCAAACCGCAAAAACGATCGTTTTATTTTCCGATGACCCATGTGATGGAGCATCTTCGCTCCTACAAATGGGTGGGCGTGCAAAGCTTTGTTCTTGAGTTACACGCATTCTGCGACGCCCTAAGCGGCAAGAAGACGTCCATTGCCACTGGCTTCGACGGCTTGCGCGCAATCGAGATTGCGGATGCAGTTGCGGGCAATGTTCCGCTCATACCACTCGGACGGACGGCCAGGTTGTAGGACCTTTATCTTTGTGGTCGCGATTTCGCGGTGCGCACTCGGGGAGATAGGTAGCCGTTAATTTCAGCTGCGGCTTGTACCAAGGAGAAGAACGAGATCCATGGTAGGCAGCGTAGAAAATGAAAGCGATACTGGGGCTTCGTGCACACGCTCACAGCGATTCTGGTGACTACAAGCGGAGGAAGTGCAATTCGGGCAACTGCGGCAAGCAAGCGACTAGCAGTTCTGGCGTTCCGGGCGCGAAGCGCTGCAAACTCCTTCGAAACATACCAACGCTCTAAGCAATACGCCTTGAGAGTATGTGGAAACATGAAACGTGCGTACATTCCACCACTCCGGCAAAAAACCTTCCCGCCCTCAATGAGTCCCTGGTGAAAATCCAGTTCCCAAAGGGCGTCAGCCATGCTGAACGCTTGGAATAAAGAGGATCGATAACAGACATTGCCACCGGGTGTCATTAGGGCCTCTGGCCCGGTAAGAGGACCAGCGTCCAGTGGCGGAGCAATATGCGCATATTCGCTGAGATACATTGCCCACGTCAACGAAGTCGCCGATTCCGGCGGGGGCGTTACACAGCCGCCAAGAACATCACTGTACTCCGGAAATGACTCGGTAACAGCTACATACCATGATGGTTCAACCGAGTAGCGTTCATGGAGAACCGCGATCAGATCTCCGGAAGCGCAGGAAATGCCCGCAGCCCTCGATTGAGCAATGGTTGCATCGTCAGCGGTTTCAATAACCTGAATGCAAGGGTACTGGGATCGAATGATGCTTGAGACACTTTGGTTCCGGCTTGCGACTACAATAATTTCGCAATCCCGGTTTTTGAAGGTCGAGATTAGGCGCGGAAGGCTGCGTAGTATTGGAGCGTCCTCACTTAGGGCAGCAATAACAATAGATAGTTTCAAGCTGGAACCCTCACGGGAATGATAAACAGCCAATATGCAAACCGAGAATTCCAGTCAATTTGGCGAGCGGCATGCCCCATCTGCCACACGCGCCGGCGTTCCTGCTGTTCAAGGAAGAACATTAAGGAGCCGGCAAACGCTGCAAACGACAGCAGCCTTATGACGAATTGGGGCAGAGCCGATTTCTCGTATTTCAAGCCAGAGCACCAACAACAACATTGTCCCAATTCCGTAAAGTAGAAGGGTACTATCCCGAAGAAAAAGTGGTTCTGAGCGAGAATCTGTAAAAGATCGCATTCTATGCGGCTTTTCGAAACGCGACGAATTCGGTCTTTGTGGCTGCCATGCGTTGAGCCTTGAGTAGCAGGTAGGAGAGATTCTTATAACCTCGCCCCCGGCGCAGCAGTGATTTGATGTTGCCGTTGACCGCTTCCACGACGCCGAAGGGAACCTTTACCCGGCAGTAGTTCAAAATGCCCTCCTGGTGCCGAAGCAGCATCAACGCCAGCTTCTTGAACGGTTCCAGGCGTTGCCATCGCAACTGATCGATCCATTGATTCAGGTAACGAAGCGCGGCTCCTTCGTAGCGGCAGGTCCAGAGCCTGTCCAAGCTCTCTTTCAACAGTAGGCTTTCATTGTGCGCCGGTTCAACCGGAAAAGATCGTTGAGCAGTTGCTGTTTTCTCGCATCCAGATTCACCCAACGACTCAGTAACAGCCACCGTTTCCCTTTGACCACTCCGCGTAACCGACCACCTTTGCGGAAAAACTCGGCTCGTCTGACTTCATCGACTGCTTGATTGGCGTGCTGCATGACGTGGAACTTGTCGAATACGATCCGGCAGTCCGGAACCCAGCTCAGAATACTCCTGGTGAAAGGACCCCACATATCGACGCAGGCCGCCGTGACCCGGCCACGCTGCATCGCGCTCAACTCCGTCCCAAAGAACTGGTCGAGGGTTTCTTCCTTCCGGCCTTTCCCGAACCACAGCGGCTCGCCCGTTTCCAGATTGCTTGCCACTGTGATGAACTTTTGCGTCTTGCCCAGATAAATCTCATCCACACCCAACTGGCGCAATACCGGCTTGCTTCGGCTTCTGGCCCAGCGCTCCAGATATCGCTGATCGATGGCTCGTACAGTGCTTGCCGGCAAGCCAAACCGGCGCGCAATCTGTCGCGCTGATGCACTCTCGCAAGCTTCGCCGACCGCATCCTCGAATCGCTTGCTGAACGGCGCCTTTCCAGGGAGTTGCGGCACATTTTCCACCTTCACGCCGCAATCCGGACAGCGCACCCGGAACACCTCCACAATCACCGTAGTCCGGTATTCGAAGCAGGCAAGATCTCTGACCTCTCTTTCGCTGACATCGTGATGTTCGGTTAACCGGCGGCCGCATCCCGAACAAACTAACTTTCGGTTCCCGCGCTTGCGCCGCACCCATAGCTTCAGCGACTTAGCGCTCTCGTCGATCTCCTGCCGGTACACCCGATACCCCGGCCAACCCAGAATCTTCGTCCAATCCGTGTCCCGCAATCCGCGAGTTTACCGAAAAACTTCCAGAATCTCGATGGCACGCCAATGCGAAGCTTCTACTGATTCCTGCTCAGACCCAGAAAAGTGAACGATGATTAAGGTGCAAACGCATTAACGAGAGTGTAAAGACTAGGCCGGAGCCGCAGATCAAAGCAATTGCCATACCTCTTACTCCCAACCACGAAATCAAAAGCAGAGAGAGGAGGCCTTGAGCTGTTAATGCGATTGAGAAGCAGGCCAAGAGAGAGCGCCATGGAAGATTGCAGAATACCGGCAGGTAGAGTCCCAATATTGGCGACCAGTGTGGATCGGGCAATCAGAAGCGACCGTGAGAACGTGGCGCTTCCGAGAAAGTACCATATTGAGAACTTGGCGATCTGAGGATCTGCTCTGAACTGCTTCAGAATTTTGATCGGGGGTGCTGGAGATCCGAGACCAAGCGCTTTCTGGCAAAAGATGGCGGCCCCGATCACAATCGCGGAACCAGCCAGATTACAAACTTAACAGACGCAAGTGGCAAGCTAAGTGGGCAGAGATAAGCGGAAAGCTGAAATACAGGGGGCCACCCCACACCTTGATGATGGCAATTGTCTTGAACCCGAATCGGCTTTTGAATTCCGCGTCTGACGACGGTTCTTCCTCAAGGAAGTTCTTTTGAAAGTACCATCTGAGAGGCGGCCGTTCTGCTGAGCATAGAAAGCAGCGGCTACTCGTGGCTCTCAGAGGTATTGCGAGCACTTTACTTGTGAGCGGTTACCAGCATGTTCTGGGACAATATGAACCCGAGTGCCCCAGTTTCAGCCGTGAGAAGAACTCTATTGGGAAATGTTCCCATGGCCCAGAGAACCCGTCGTGCGAGGCTCTTAACGCCATGGACTTCCGGGCGATCCTCAAAGCAACGTACTTTCTCAAAACCGATAGTTCGAAAGAGTTGCTCAGCAGACTTAGGTGCAAATGCCCGCTCGTGCGTCAAGTCACCGTACCTGATGCGCATCCCAAATAGACCCTCTGCGTTTGGTACGTGAGCTATACAAGTGCCGCCCTTCTTCATGACGCGAAAGACTTGGTCCAGGACGTCAAATAACTCCTCACTTTCAAGATGCTCAAGTATATCCATTAAGAGAACCGTGTCAACAGTCTCGGACCTCGTCTCTCTAAGTTCAGAAAGTATATCGCGGCACTTCGCTTCGGGTATTCCAAACGTATGGGCTAACCGGATCTGTTCGGGAGAAACATCGGCCCCCGAGATATTTTTGTAACCAGTGATCCGTAGGAAATAGAGAAAAGCACCAGATCCGCATGCAAGGTCAACTATCCGAGCTGAACGATCCTGTGGAAGGTGTCGAGCAATCACGCTAAGAATATAAGGAGCCCGAGGCCGGAAAACACGTTCTGGATGATCTGCGTAGGCCTGACGTTCTGTTACGGACGCTTGGCCGCTAGAGACGTATCCGTTATAAAGCCGGCTTTTCCAAGGCATCTGATTGAGCTCCTAAATCTTGGTTTATAAAATTAAGCCGACGACGATGTTAGAGATCGAATCTCTATCCGCAAAAGAAACCGGTACGTTGGGCCGTTTCGAAGCCGCAATAGGCTGTTGTGAACTACATTCGCAGGCAAGCGACTGGATAAGATTCCAGGCAAACGGTTGAACGAAACCTCATTTGTTGGCAACTATTCAAGCCGACAGCATGCCTCTCAATAGCGATGGCTATAGTGGTCCCCAGAATTCAGACCAGGCAATAAGTTAAGATCTCGGCGAGTCGTTAACCTAAGGAGAGGTTGATGACGACAACGAGGAAGCAATACAGTGCGGCTTTCAAAGCGCGGGTGGCGGTCGAAGCGATCCGTGGTGAGAAGACGCTGAGCCAGCTGGGTTCGCAGTTCAAAGTTCATCCCATTCAGATTGCGAAGTGGCGCAAGTCCGCGATAGCGCAACTGCCGGAACTTTTCGTGGATGGGAGAACAAAGAAGGGTGCGGTTGTAGAGACCGGAAACGACGCTCTGTACGAAGAGATTGGCCGGTTGAAAGTGGAACTGGACTGGCTCAAAAAAAAGGTCGGAATGCTCGACTAAGGACCTGCGGCGGCTGGTGGATCGGGAGCATGGGGACGTCAGCGTCCGGCGGCAATGCGAACTGCTGGGTGTGAACCGGTCAGGCCTGTATTATGAGCCGTCGGGTGAAAGCGAAGAGAACCTGGAGTTGATGCGGTTGCTGGACGAACAGTACACGCGTGCGCCGTTTTACGGAAGCCGGAAAATGGTGGCGTGGCTTCGCACGCGAGGTTTCGATGTGAACCGGAAACGAGTGTCGCGACTCATGGCATTAATGGGAATCGAGGCCGTTTATCGGAAGCCGAAGCTGAGTCAGCCGGGAGACGGTCACAGGATTTACCCCTACCTGCTCAGAGGGGTTGGCGTGGATCGCGTCAATCAGGTGTGGAGTACAGACATCACGTACATCAGGATGGAGCAGGGCTTTGTTTATCTGGTGGCAGTGATGGACTGGTTCAGCCGGTACATTTTGAGCTGGAGGTTGTCGCTGACCATGGAAATGGACTTCTGTGTCGAGGCATTGAAGTCTGCCCTGCGACGGGGACGGCCGGAGATTTTCAACAGCGACC
>JALYXI010000104.1 GCA_030947245.1 Acidobacteriota bacterium | reverse complement strand
GTAGGAGACTGCGCTGGCGGGCTCCGGGTTGCGGGTGTTGGTGGGGAGGCCGACGCCGGGTAATTCATCCGCAACTAGACGCCATGGGGCCGGGAATTCGTTGGCTCCTTCAAGCGGCGTGGGGCGGCCTTCGTAAACGGGAATTTCGGGCTTGCCGGCAAGCTGGAGGAGACGCTCGATGTTCCTGGCTCCGGCGGGGACGTGAGCCAAGCCGTTTACTACCGTGATTGCTTCGATGCGGACATCGGGACGAGAGAGCAGAAACGCGATGGCCATCAGGTCGTCCGTTCCCGCGTCGGTGTCGATGATGATGTTGCGGGGGACGGCGGCGGTGAGGATGGGGAGCATAAGCGAAGAGACCAGGAGAAGGCGTCTCATGGACGCTCGATGAGGGTAAACCCTTCTTCCGGGACAGGGGGTTCGAGGCGCGCCGCCATGGAGATCAGAACTTGTTCGGGCACTTGGCGGCCGCGATTGCGGTTTCGATGGAGGCACACGTCGAGAGGGACATCGAAATAAGCGGCTTCGACACGCGCCGAATA
Source organism: Acidobacteriota bacterium (assembly GCA_030947245.1). Lineage (GTDB taxonomy): Bacteria > Acidobacteriota > Terriglobia > Bryobacterales > Bryobacteraceae > JALYXI01. Next base: position 12,000 of record JALYXI010000104.1, on the reverse strand, counting down.
CCAGCGGGCCAGGCTGAAGTAGGGGCGGCGCTCGGCCTGGGTGAGATGGGTGGCGTCCATGTAAGTGACGGGGCGGTTGAGAGCGAGCCTATGGCGCAGGAGATATCGCATTGTAGCGAAGACGCGGCCATGGATATTCTGGTTCGCGACGTCGTCGGAGAGCAGGAGGCGGATGGCGTCCGAGGAGATGACAGCGCTGGTCTGCACGGCCGTCCGCACGGCGGCCCAGGTGGATTTGCCGCAGCCGGGCAGACCGATAAGAACGACGATGCGGGAGGCGGTCACAGCGGGATGGCGCGTTCGAGCTCGAACGGCCCGAGGGTCCAGCCATAGCCCCAGCGCATGGCGCGGTCCAGATCTTCGGGACGGTCCGCGATTTCGGGGGCCATGCGGTGGCAGTAGCGGATGGTCGCGGTGAGCAGCGGATGGAGGAATTGGGCCGCGCGGCCGCCGGATTGAAGGATGGAAGCGATTCGGTTGGGGAGGTTTTCGATCTCACTCGCAGGGTTAAGGGGAATGATGGCAGGGCGGTAGTGGAAGGTGTTGAGATCCAGAGTGTGGAAAATCTTTGTTTCGCCGCTAACGATCTTCTTATAAAAACCGGAACCGGACTTGTTGCCGAGCAGCCCGCGGCTCAGCATTTCGCGAAAGAACCCGGGGGGCGTGAAACAGGGTTCCGTGCCTTCCAGATTGCGGAGGACGTGGGCCCATACGTCGAGGCCGATCACGTCCAGGAGGCGGTAGCTGGCGGTGGTGGGCAGACCGATGAGCGGGCCCGTCAGGAGATCGGCTTCCTCGATGGTGTAGTTGCCCTCCGCAGTGAGCGCCATTACAGTACCGCTGAAAAATGCGCCGATGCGGTTGGCGATGAAGTTGGGCGTGTCCTTGGCTTCCACCACGCCTTTGCCAAGCCGGCCGGTGACGAAGCGGGCAGCCTGCGCGGCGGCGGAAGGCAGCGTATCGCGCCCGCGAATCAGTTCGACAAGATGGAGCTTGGACGGCGGATTGAAGAAGTGAACGCCGAGAAAATGGGCGCGGAATTCGAGGGGGAGGCCTTCGCCGATGGCGGCAAGGGAGATGCCGCTGGTGTTGGTGGAAGCAAGCGCATGGGGGGCTCGGTGAGCGGCGGCTTGTGCCCAGAGGGCGCGCTTGACCGCCAAGTCTTCCGCCACAGCTTCCACGATCCAATCGCAACCGCGAAGAAGGGGCAGATCGCGGGAGAAACTGCCGGGGGTGACGAGTGGTCCGGCTTCCGCGCGGAGGATGCCAAGGCGGGCAAGCTCTTCATCGAGATCGAGCAGCAGAACCGGAATTTCCGCCGCGGCAAACAGCGCCGCGATGCGCGACCCCATGGTCCCGGCGCCGAGAACAGCGATTCGGTTCATCTGAATCTAGGCGACGTGAATGACAGGACGGAGTTTCGGATCTTTTATGGCGCGGCGCAGCACTTCATGCGCAACCGGCGCGACATCGCCGCCGCCGAAGAAGAGGAACTTGAAAATGTTGCCCACCGGGTTGCCTTCCGTCCATTTGAAATAAGCGTGGGGGACTTGGCCGGTGGTTTGCCCGAGGTGGATCAACATGGCGGCGATGGCGTTGGCGACTACCGGGCTCGCAGTCTTCAGGATGACGTGCCGGCCGACAGTTTCCGAGGTGACCCGCAAGGTTTCGGCGAACTCGGAAGCATCGCTGCGCTCCACTTCAAAGATATAGAGCCGCTCGTCGGCGCTGAGGCCATGGAAGCGGCGGACTTCGGTATCGATGACGTCGAAAGCTTTGGACGTTTGAACGCGGGGCCGGTGCGCCACCAGACGTATGATCTGGTCTTCATCCAGGGCCAGCAGATCTTTCGCGGATTGGTCCAGTTCCACCGCGGTGATGCGAAGCTCCGTGGAGCGCATGGCGCGCGAAACGATGGAGGTGAACACGATGGCCGCGATAAAGATGGAAGAAATCTTTAAGCCCTCCGGCCGCTCATAGATGTTCAGGGCCGTGGTGTAGACGAACACCGCCGCAATTAAGAGGAACAGCCAGCGCAGGGCGCCTTTGTCCCAAACGGAGATGGTGACGGCGACGGCGGCGGACGTGATCAGCACCAGCACGCCGGTAGCGTACGCACCGCCCTGGGCATCGACATTGGCTTTGAACAGAACGGTGACGATGACGGCCATGGCCATGAACACGAGCACCAGAGGGCGCGCGCCGCGGGCCCATTCGGGCGCCATGCCGAAGCGCGGGAGATAGCGGGGAATCAGGTTCAGCAGGCCGGCCATGGCGGAGGCGCCGGCGAAGGCGAGAATGAGAATGGTGCTGATGTCGTAGGCGGTGCCGAACCCGTTACCCAGGTACTTGTGGGCCAGATAAGCGAGCGCGCGTCCGTTCGCTTCGCCGCCGGTTTTAAACTTTTCGGGCTCAATCAGAAGCGTGGTGGCAAGGCTGGTGGCGATGAGGAACACGCTCATAATCACCGCCGCGGTAAAAAGCAGTTTGCGCGCGTTGCGGATGTGAGCTTCCTGATCCGCGCCCTTTATGAGCGGCATGACGGCAACGCCTGTTTCGAAGCCGGAAAGGCCGAGAGCCAGTTTCGGAAACAGGATTAGCGAGATACCGAGCATGGCGAGGACGCTTCCGTGCTGCTGAAAGAAATTGTCTTTCCACCTCGGAATGAGATCGGGATGCTGCACCACTTGCCACACAGCATCCACGGTGACCACCGCATTAAGCGCCAGGTAAACGCCGACCAGCACCACGGCCACGCCGATGGCTTCCTTAAAGCCTTTCAGGAAGATGGCGCCAAGGATGGCGAGCAGCACGAGGGTGACGGCCATCTGACTTCTCATCCAGGGGGGCGTGAACGGGTTTTGGGTGAAGTGGGCCGCTGCGTCGGCGGCGGACAGCGTCATGGTGATGATGAAATCGGTTGTGGCGAAGCCGAGCAGGCAGAGCACGAACGCTTTGCCGGTCCAACGGGGGAAAAGCCGTTCGAGCATCGCGATGCTGCCCTGTCCATTGGGGCTTGCGGCGGCGACGCGGTTGTAAACCGGCAGCGCGGCGAAGAGGGTGACCAGCACGAGAATGAGCGTGGCGATGGGGCTGAGCACGCCGGCGGCAAGAAACGCGATACCCGGCTGATACCCCAGAGTGGAAAAGTAATCCACTCCGGTGAGGCACATCACACGCCACCAAGGGTGCTCCGCTTCGGCTTTGCTGTGCACGCCCTTGGGCAGCCGGAGATCGGCCAGAAGCCAGTCGGCGAAAGTCATTAGTAAACGGCGCTGCCTGGGGCAAGCGGGCGTTGGCGGATTTCCAGGCAGCCTTTGCCGGTGGGCAGGACTTTGCCGGGGTTCAGCAGGTGCGCGGGGTCGAACAGGTCTTTAAAGCCCTGGATGGCCCCCAACGTTTCGGCGGAGAATAACTTGTCCATAAGCTCCCTCTTTTCCATGCCTACGCCATGTTCCCCGGTGATGGAGCCGCCGACATCGATGCAGTGTTGAAGGATGGCTTCCCCGGCGTGGCGGGCGCGGTCGAGTTCGCCCGGCTTGCGAGCGTCGAACAAAATGATAGGGTGCATGTTGCCGTCGCCGGCGTGAAAGATATTGCCGATGGTGAGGCCTGAAGCTTCGGCGATGGCTTCGATGCGCCGCAGCGTGCCTGCGATTTCCGAGCGCGGGACCACTCCATCCTGAACATAATACGTCGGACTGACGCGGCCCACGGCGCCGAACGCGTTTTTACGGCCCTTCCAGAGAAGGTCGCGCTCTTCGGGCGTTTTGGCCACGCGAAACTCACGCGCGCCGCTTGCGAGACATACCTGGCGAATCTCTTCGGCCTGCTGTTCTACGGCTTCGCGCAGCCCTTCCACTTCCACCAGCAGAACGGCGGCGGCGTCGCGCGGATACCCGGCGTGGGTGGCGTCCTCGACGATGTTCATCATTTTGCCATCGAGCATCTCGATGGCCGCGGGGGTGATGGCGCGCGCCGTGATCTCGGCGACCGTATTGGCCGCGTCGTCCACTGAATTGTAAATCGCAATGGCGGTCTTCACCATTTCCATCTGGCGCATCAAGCGAACGATCACTTTGGTGACCAGGACCATGGTGCCTTCGGAGCCGGTGAGAAGGCCGGTGAGATCGTAACCGGGGAGGTCGGGGACGTCGCCGCCCGTTTCGATGATTGTGCCGTCGGGCAGGACGCATTCGAGACCCAGGACATGATTCGTGGTGACGCCGTACGCAAGGGTGTGGGGGCCGCCGGCGTTTTCCGCCACGTTGCCGCCGATGGTGCAGGCCCGCTGGCTGGAAGGGTCCGGCGCGAAGAAATAGTTACGGCCCTGCACGGCGAGCGTGATATCCAGATTGACGACGCCCGGCTGAACCACGGCCCGCTCATTCTCCAGATCGATGGCGAGGATTTTGTTCATGCGGGCGAAGGCCACCACCAAGCCGCCTTCGAGCGGGATGGCCCCGCCACTGAGACCGGTGCCCGCGCCGCGGCCCACCAGAGGGACGCCGAACTCATGCGAGATGCGGGCGATTTCGGCGACATCGGCTGTGGAGCGCGGGAAGACCACCAGATCCGGCAGAACTTTATCGACTCCGCCGTCGTACTCGTAAAGCTTCAGGTCTTCGGGGCGTTCGAGGTACCCGCGATTTCCCAACAGAGTGACCAGACGCTTCCGGGCGGCGGGATCGAGCGGCGCGCGGGGCGCGGTCTCACAGGAGAGACTGGACATAGTTCACCATTTTATCTTCGGTCCAGTTCGCTTCTCCGATAATTTTGTTGACCACTTTGCCATCCGCGTTGATGATATACGTTTCCGGAATCTGCACGGTACCGTAATCGGAATTGACCTTCTGATCCGGGTCGCGCGCGGTGAGGAAGGAAAGATTGAAGCGGCCGACAAAGTCACGATAAGCCTTTTCGTCTTTATCGATGCTGACGCCCAGAACCACCAGGCCGCGATCCTTGTAGCGGCGCTGCAACTGATTGAGCGACGGGATTTCCTGGATACAGGGGGCACAATAAGTGGCCCAGAAATTCAGCACTAATACTTTGCCGCCGAAGTTGGCGGGGGAAATGGCGCGGCCGTTGTCCGCGGTGATCGAAAAAGACGGCGCGGAATCGCCCACATTGACGATGTGTTCGTGGATGGTTTTGTATAGGAGCCCAACGAAGGCAACCAATAAGAGGACGATGGAACCCTGCAGAATGCGGTCGGCTCTGGAGTTACTCATCTTCTACTTTGAGTGTATCCCGGTCCCAGGCCGCCGCATCTAACAGACGGTATGCTGATTACGCGCAAGATCGAGTTTTCAGCTTCCCATGCGCTGCGCAATCCCGAGCTTTCGGATGTGGAGAATACGGCGATTTTCGGTTCCGCCGCGAATCCGCACGGCCACGGTCATAATTATTCCGTGGAAGTGACGCTTTCAGGCAACCCCGATCCGGCGACGGGCATGGTGATGGACTTGAAAGAGTTGAAAGAAGTGCTGCACCGCGAGATTCTAGAACCGTTCGATCACCGGTTTCTGAACCACGAAGTTCCACCGTTCGACCGTGTGATTCCGACGGCTGAGAACATTGCGATCGAGATCTGGCGCCGTCTGCGCCCGAACCTTGGACAGTTGCATGCCGTTCGCGTTTGGGAGACGGCGGATCTGTATGTCGACTATTTTGGCGAAGGCGAGGACAGGCGGTGATTGAGGTGACGCGCAGATACGGATTTGCCGCGTCGCACCGGCTTCATTCCGAGCGGTTTTCCGAGGCGGAAAACGCCGCTCTCTTCGGAAAATGCAACAACCCCTACGGGCATGGGCACGATTATGAGATTTTTGTGACCGCGCGCGGTGAGGTGGATCCGCGAACCGGGCGGGCTTTCGACCCGGCGGTGCTGGACGCGCTGGTGGAGCGGCACGTCCTCAGTGCGTACCATCACAGAAACATGAACACGGATGTGCCGGAATTTTTGGGTACAGTTCCCACGACCGAGAATCTGGCGAGCGCGATCGCCGCGCGGCTGCGGGATCATTGGAGCGAGGCGTTTCCTGACGCGGAACCGGCGTTGCGCCGCGTGCGCATCCGCGAAACGGACCGCAACATTTTCGAACTGAATCTATGATCAAGAACAAAGCGGCGATTCAAGTGATGCAGCGGCGGGAAGCGGACGGCGCCATTGCCCCGCATGTGCGCGAGATGATTGCAAGCCTGGGCGAGGACCCGGCCCGCGAAGGCCTGGAGCGGACCCCCATGCGCGTTGAGAAGGCCCTGCGGTTTCTGACCAGCGGATACTCCGCCGACGTCTCCAAGCTGGTGAACAGCGCGATCTATGGCGTGAAGTACGACGAGATGGTGATTGTCCGGGACATTGAATTTTTCAGCATGTGCGAGCACCATATGCTGCCGTTCTTCGGCAAGATGCATGTGGCGTATCTGGCGAAGGACAAGGTGATCGGCTTGAGTAAGATTCCGCGGCTGGTGAATGTGTTTGCGCGCCGCCTGCAGATTCAGGAGCGGTTGACGCAGCAGATTGCCGAATGCCTGCAGAGCCTGCTGGACCCGCAAGGGGTGGGCGTGATCTGCGAAGCGCAGCATTTTTGCATGATGATGCGAGGCGTGGAGAAGCAGAGCTCGTCGACGGTGACCAGCAGCATGCTGGGGGCGTTCCGGACGCAGAAAGAAACGCGCGACGAACTGCTGGCGCTGGTGAAGAAGAAGTAGCTACTTCTTGTTTTCCGGTTTCCGCTGCCCGGGCGTATGCGTTTCGGCGGTTTTCGCGCCCGGTCCGCCAGCTTCGCCCTTGGGGGCGTTATCCGCGATGCCCTTCTTTTCTTCGCGGCGCTGGGCTTCGAGAGCGGGCGAGCCGGGATCGGTAGCGGAACCGCCGGGATAACCCGACTCCGAAACACCCGTTTGGGTGTTATGGCGCGATTGCGGTGTGCTCCATCCGCATCCTAGACAGATGGCAAGAAGGCACGCACAGGCGGCTGCGCATGCGAATCGGGATGGGGCGAAGAATCTCATTCACTCGTCATTATACGTGTTCAAAAAAAACATACGCGTTCAAAAAATCGCCAGGTTTCCTGCGCGCAGCGCTCCCAGCGGAAATGCCTGGCGCGGTCGCGGCCTAAGGAGGACAGCAGGACGCGGAAAGTGGGTGAAAGCAGAAGCTTCGTAAGAGCGGCGGTGATTTCCGAAGTACTGAGAGGGTCAACCAGAACGGCCGCGCCGCCGGTGATCTCCGGGAGAGAAGACACATTCGACGTGAGCACGGGCGCGCCGGCAGCCATGGCTTGGGCGACGGGGAAGCCGAAGCCTTCATAAAGAGACGGATAAGCGAAGACCGTGGCGCCGGCGACCAGGCCGGGCAGCAGGGTTTCGGGGACATAGCCCAGGGCGCGGACGCCCGGGATCCCGCTGACAAGGCGCGCGGCGGTGTGTTCGCTTGACCAGCCACGCGGCCCGGAGACGGCCAGATCGTATTCGCCGCGGATGGATTGCGGCAGAGCTTCGTAGGCATCCAGTAAACGGTCCAAGTTCTTGCGCGGCTCGATTGTGCTGACGAAAAGGATGTACGGTTTGTTCAGTTGGAAGGCTGTGCGAGCGGCGGCGACAGAGTCAGGTTTAGGCGAGAAGTAGGCATGGCCGACGCCGTGGTGAATCGCTGTCACGCGCTCCGGCGGGAGGCCGAGCCAGCGGATGGCATCCTGCCGGCTACTCTCGCTGGGGGTGACGATGGCATCGGCGCGGCGTACGATGCGCTCCGCCCAACGCTTGTCATTGGTCACCGTAGCGGCCCTGTGGAGTTCGGGGTGAGACCAGGCGGTCATGTCGTGAATGGTGGTGGTCAGTTTTGCATTGCGGGGAGGATTTCGCACCTGGTTGGAGGCATGGAACACGTCGATGCGGCGGCCCAGGAGGTCAAGAACGGGGTTGTGATCCAGGTTCGAGAAAAACAGGATTCCGAAGCGCAGCGCGGTTGCGGCAGGACCTAGTACGGAACCTTCGTGGTGGAAGGATTCGACATGATCGAGGAAGGGGAAGGAGTGGACGTTCTCCGGCCCGGCAATCCGGCGCAGATGGCGATGGAGTTCGAAGAGATAGGCCTTTACGCCGGCGCTGCGGACCAGAAAGGGAAAGCAATCGAGACAGACTCGCATTAGAGGACCGCCTGGCGCAGGACCGCGAGAGTAGCCTGGGCCGCGGCCTGCCATGTGAAAGCAGCCGCGCGCAGGGGTCCGGCCGCTTGTAACCGTTCCCGGATGGCGGTGTCTTGGGTGAGAAGCTCCAGCGCGCGCTCAAGAGCCTGAGTATCGCCGGGATCGAAGAGCAGTGCGGCCTTTTCCGCAATTCCGGCCATAGGTTCCACATTCGCGCACGCGGCAGGAAGACCCGCTGCCATGGCTTCCAGGATCGGCATGCCGAAGCCCTCGAAGCGGGACGGGTAGACAAAGGCGCGGGCTCCCGCGAAAAGCGCATACAGTTCTTCGCGTGGGATCCAACCGGTGAAGGTGACGGCGGCTTCGAGCCCGAGAGAATTGCGGAGGGCTTCGAGCGCTTCGGCGTGGAAGCCGCGCAGACCGGCGACGACGAGCCGGTACTCCGGGCGGCGTTGGGCAAAGGCCGCGAAGGCGTGAAGCAGCGCGTCGAGGTTTTTGTGTGGATGCAGCGTGGACACGGCGAGGATGTAGGGCCGGCTTGACGCGTTGAGCCGGAGCGAGAAGAAGGCCGGGTCCACGCCGTGCGGGACGACGCGAATTTTGGCTGGAGGGACGGAATAAAACCGGAGCAGATCTTTGCGCGTCGCTTCCGAGACGGCCACAAGGAGCTTCGACCGGTGCGCGGAGAGGAAGAGCAGCGCGCGCCAGAACGGAAGATCGAACCGGCGGAAGTATTCCGGATGGCGCTTGTGTTGCAGGTCGTGGAAGACGGTTACCTGTGGGCACGGGCAGATTGCGGGCGCAGTGAAGCCGGGGTTGAACAGAACGTCTAAGCGCAAACGCGCGGCTTCCGCAGGCAGCACAGTTTGCTCCCACGCGATGCGGACGGGACGCACGGATGCGCGGAATCCCTGCGGCATGGCGCGTAGGTTCGGCGTGGCGGGAAGCAAGCCCGCCGGGGTTTCACGGTTAGTGAAGACAAAGAACTCACTTGCCGTGTCCGCTTCCAACATCGCGGACAAAAGGCTGCGGAGGTAGATCTCCGTACCGCCGACGCCGCCGGGGATCAGGTAGAGCGCATTGATTCCGATTCGCAATCAGCGTGCTTGCCCTTGGAGTTGGGTGAGCGCCTTGAGGGCGATCTGATTGCCGGGATCGAGAGAAAGCACCATCTTGAAGTTTTCTATGGCCTGGGGGATCTGGTTCAGCGCCTGATGAATGCTGCCGCGATAAAGATAGGTAATGGGATACCCGGGATCGAGCGCCTGCGCCTTCTGAAGCGCGTCCAAGGCTTCGGGAACCTTTCCCTGGCGTGCTTCGAGGACGGCCATGGAGGCCCAGGCTTGCGCGGAAGGCTTCAAGCGGATGGATTCCCGCATCTTCCGTACCGCTTGATCCGTTTGGTGATCGCACTCGTAAGCGAGGGCCCAATCCATCAGGATGGTGTAATCGGGCGATTCAATTTGAGCGGCGCGGGCGTAATGCTCTACCGATTCTTTGCAACGGCCCGCGCGGAAATCGGCGACGGCCAGCCCGAACTGCACGCGCTGTTTGGCAGGTGCTTTCCGCGCGGCGTCCTCCCACATGGCGAGGCTGGTGGCCCAAACGCGATTGCGGGCGAAAGTGGCTGTGCCCAGTATTACGATCAGGATTGCGGCGACCCAGGGAAGCTGTCGCGGTATGCGGCGCAACGCTTCCGCGAGGACCAGAAGCAGCCCTACCATGGGCAGGTAGAGCCTGCGTTCCGCGACGAGGTCCTTGATGGGGATTACCGAACTGGTGGGCAGCAGCAGAATGATAAATAGCAGAAAGCCGTAAGCCGCCAGGGGAAACCGTTTTCGGAACAGCACCGCGGCCGCGCCGAGCGCGAGAATGGCGAGCAGGGCAAAGATGGCTCCGTGATCGAAAGGGGACCGGGACACGGGGAAATCGTAATCGATCGTTTGGGAAACCGGGAAGAGGAACAGCGCAAGGTAGACGAAGAAGACCCGCCATTCGGTGAACAGGTATTGGCGCCAGGTGAACTCTTTCAAGCTGAAGCCGATGCTGCCCGTATCGCGGCTGAGGTAGCGGACCACGAAAACGGCGCCCAATAAGCCGCCAACGGCGATGGGTAAGTACAACCGCCAATTGCGCCGGATGCCACCCGGGTTGAAGAAGAAATCGGTCAGCAAGAGCACGGCGGGCAGAGTTACGGTGTGTTCCTTGGTGGCTACGGCGGCGCCGTACAGCGCGAGGACCGCCGCCGCGACGGGCCACGTGACGGCTGAACTCCCGCGATAGAGAAACACGCACCAGGCGGCGAAGAAAAAGACGGCGGCCATGCTTTCGCCACGCTGCGCGACATAAGATACCGCCTCAGTCTGCGCGGGGTGAAGCAGGAAGACCGCCGCGGAGAGAATCGCGAGGGAGCTACGTGCCGGTTCCGCAACGCCGGCGAGTAGAAAAATTTTCCGCACGGCGAAGAGCAGCAGCACGGAGGCGGTGAAGTGAAACAGCAGGTTCACCGCGTGATAAGAGAACGGATCGACACCGAATGCGTGCAGGTTTGCCCAATAGGTGACCATCAGCAACGGGCGAACGTGCAGCCATGCCCACAGTGGGATATAAGCGGCCGCGGGTTGGAGGAACGGGAGGTGCAGGTCGTCAAAAAGGAATTCCCCGTGGAGCGCCGGAGAATATGCCCACCACAGCGCGGCAAAAGCCAGCAGGGCAGCGGCTGCAAACTGCCACACCCGCACACCGGCCTGCTTCGGAACGCGCGCCGCAACCGCGGGAGGAGGCCTTAAAGCCTGTGATTGCGGGCGTCTCACTGATGGGGTCCCCGGCCGTTGCGCAGGTAGAACTCGACGATGGCAAGCCGCTGCGCGAGAGCGATGTTGTCATCTTTCAACTTCGAAATAATGACGGAAATGCGGAAGAATACCAGCAAGAATGCCGCGCCGGAGATGAGCAGGAGAGCGACGGGCGGATACGTGAGCCCGAAGGCATCCGCAGCCCACTCCAGCAGCGCCGGGCTAAGAGAAAGAATCAGCAATCCGAGGGACGCCGCGAGCCAAGCGACGGAATATTCGACCCGGATATGGGCGCGGCGCACCGACCCGAGCACCAGCAGTATCAGCAGGATACTCAACGCCGCCGTCCAATGTAAGAGGCGCTCCACGCTTCGCTACTCCTCCAGCCGGGAGGGGATGCCTTTGCGGCTTCCCCCTTCGTATTTCAACACATTGATCAGCACTCCCAGAAGCACATGGACGATGTAATAGATCGACTTAACGGCGGTGATGGAACTGCGCCCCGTGAGGCGGGGCAGCATGCGGCAAGGCACTTCCATGAAGCGGAATGCGCGGCGCTGCAAGACAACGAGCGTTTCAATTTCCGGGTATTCCAATGGGAAGCTGCGGCTGAAGACGGCCAGAGCGCGGCGATTGACGCCGACAAAACCGGAGGTGGGATCGTGTACGGGTTTTCCGAGGATGGGCCGGAGCAACGCGCGGAAAAGAACGATCCCGAACGAGCGGATGGCGCTGGTCTGTCCCGGGGATTTTCCGATGAATCGCGAACCGATCACCATCTCGCAACCGGAGGCGCGGAGCGTGTCGAGAATGACGGGGATGTAGCGCGCATCATGCTGGCCATCGCCATCGACGCGGATCACAAATTCGTAACCCAGTTCGAAGGCGAGTTTATAACCGGTCTGGACGCAGCCGCCGAGACCGAGATGATGAGCCAGGCTGAGGACGAAGGCTCCGGCTTCCTGGGCGCGGACGACGGTGGAATCGGAAGAGCAATCGTCGATGACGACTACAGGGGTGCCCGGCATTTCGCGATGTACGGAATGAAC
>JALYXI010000096.1 GCA_030947245.1 Acidobacteriota bacterium | reverse complement strand
GGATTCCTCAAGGACGGGATTGTTGACGATCTCCTGATTGATCATCTCCTTCAGCTCAAGGCGATTGAGTTGGAGGACAGTGACCATCTGCACGAGGCCGGGCGTCAGGATCTGCTTCTGCGCGACCTTCAATTGCAGACGGGGCGAGAGTAGACTCATTCGTTTCGATTATATCGTGGCAGTGGTTGGCGGGTGTTTGACGGACAACGGTACGAGGTTACCTAAGCACCTTATTAAGTGCTTAAGAAAAGCTGAAGCCTTCGCCCAAGTAGACCCGGCGGACTTCGGGATTGCGGCCTAACTCGGCTGGGTTGCCATCGGCGAGAATGCGGCCATTGTCCATGATGTAGGCGCGGTCGACCACGGTGAGAGTCTCGCGAACGTTATGGTCTGTAACAAGGATCCCGAGGCCGGATTGCTTCAGGTCCGCGATGATGCGCTGGAGTTCGAGGACCTGGATGGGGTCGATGCCGGAGAACGGCTCGTCAAGAAGCAGGAAGTGCGGCTCGATAGCCAGCGAGCGGGCGATCTCTACGCGGCGGCGCTCTCCGCCCGAAAGCATATATCCTTTGCTGCGGCGGACGCGCTCCAGGCCGAGTTGCTCAATCAGGTGGTCCATCTTTGCGCGCCGTTCCCGGCTGCGCATGTCCCGCGTTTCCAGAATAGCCATCAGGTTTTCTTCGACACTGAGCTTGCGGAAGATGGACGCTTCCTGCGGAAGATAGCTGATGCCGAGCCGGGCGCGTTTGAACATCGGCATCGCGGTAAGGTCGCTTCCGTCCAGGAGAATTTTGCCGGATTCGGGCGTGATGAGGCCGACAATCATGTAGAACGATGTCGTTTTGCCGGCGCCGTTGGGGCCGAGCAATCCGACGACTTCACCTTGGTGCACGTTCACCCGCACGTTGTCGACAACTTTGCGGCCCCGGTAGCTTTTCGAGATGTCAAATGTTTCGAGGATCATTTCTTACGCCGGAGCTTGGTCTTGACTTGCTTCTTGGGCGCGGCCGTAACTACCAGTTTGTCCTCGTCTGTAAAGTAAGTGAGTTCGGCGCCTTCCGAGGCGCCTTTCAGCGAGTCAACCAACCGGGCATCATTGCCGCGGACAATAATGCGCTCATCGGCCGTGTAGTATTCAGCGTGGTTCCCGGTGCCGGTGCGTTTGCGGTTTGGAGTGGTTTCTACGATTTCGACATCGCCATCGGAATACGCTTTCTCGAGACGGGAGCCGGAGTCTTCGTCACCGGCTGTGGGGGTCGCGGGCTTGCCTTTGGTGTCCTTCTTGTCTTCCTTGAGATAGGCCCGGATTTCGCGGCCTTTCACATTGAGCCCGGGGCGGTTCATCTCGGCGCCGCCCATATAGTGCGCCAAGCGGTCGGCGTCGGTGTAGACCAGGCTCTGAGCCTTCACGATTGTGAAGGAAGGGGCGGAGTTTTCCTTGGCCTTTTCGTCTTTCCCGTCATCTTTCTTGTCGAGCAGTTGGGTGATGACGTTCCCGGAAGCTTTCAGGATTTGCTTCTCGCGGTCGATATCGATCTTGTCGGCCTGAATGCGGTCGGATGCCTGCCAGAGAACGGCGTTGCCTTCATAATGCAGCAACTTATTCCGATTGGCGGATGTCATGTGATCGGCCGTGCCCTGAGTGGGCTGGGTTTCATCGAGAAGACCGGGCGTGGCTGCTTTCTTTTGGGCTTTCTTGGGATCGCTTTTTGCGTCGGGCGGATCCGGGAGACGGCTGGAGCTGACGTGGCCATCCGCGATGTAGTTGCCGGATTTCTGATCGATCCGGATGTGGTCGGAATCTGTGGAGCCGGTGGCATCCCAGATCCGCGCGCCCTGATCGAGATCCATCAAATTCTTATCGTTATCCAGTGTGGCGGTCGCGGCGCGGGCGCGGCGGTCGCCTTCCTCATAGGTGAAGTGATCCCACTGCTTCATCGACGTCATTTTGCCCGCGGCGTCGAAACCGGCCGCAATATTGATGCTGGCAGTCTTGCTGCTGGGAGGGGGCGCGGCTTTGGAGGTTTTGGCGGCTTTTGCCTGTTCCAACTGCGTGGGAAACGTCTCAGTGGTCACGTTGTTCGAGACGAAGGACTGGATCTGATTTTTTGCTCCATAGACGATAGTCATGCGCTCGCCATTGAGCAGGCGGCGGTGTTCATCGGGAGCATTGGGCAGGAACTCCAGCGTGCCCGGCGCTTGGGTTTGCACCTTATCGATTTCGCGGCCGCCGGCGCGCATGTAGAGATCGACATAGGGGCTTCGAAGGATGCGGGTTTCCGGCGACTTCGTCTTCTTTGCCGGATCCGGCAGCGGCTTCGACTCAATGACCGAATGGCCGTTGCCGGTTGTGTGGGTCAGGACGGATTCTCCGTCCTGCTCGGTGAAATCGAGACTGACGGAATCGCCGGTAAGGGAGGTGTCGGAGACGTCGGAAACGGAGTTCATGTGCGCGTTCCCCATGCCGAGAACCTTGCTGATGGCGCCCTGATCGTTGTAGTCGATATGGACGGCATCGGCGGCGTAGTCAAGCTTGCGCTTCGGGTACGAATCGATGCCGTGCGCCTTCTGGGCGTCAATGGCGGTAATCGCGCCATCTTTGAGAGTAATCAGGCTGGCGCCTGCGGCGTCGATCACGGTGTCGCCGCGCGTCATCTTTGCGCTGGGCGTGAGCCAAACCGCGGCGCTCGCTTCCTTATAAACCAGGTCGGGCGTTTCGACATGCATGGGTTTGGCTTTGGGATCACTGCTATGCATGTTGAGCAAGACGTCTTTCCGGAGGTGGAGTTCCCTGGTGGTGGGATCGTATTCGGCGCCGGTGCAGGTGCCGTCACCGCTCTCAAAGCGGAACGAGGTGGGGCGATCCGTTGACGCTTTGCCGGTCTTGCTCTCAAAAGTGACGCCTGAGGATTTGATGGAGGTCAGCTTCGGGCTGGGTTCCTGGCCGGCTGGAACATTCAGAATAATTTCGACTTGGCCGTTCGAGAAAAGTTTACCTTCCGACTGATTGAAATCGGCCTTTGGGCTTTTCACAAGGTCGTACAGGTCTTTGTTGCGCTGATAGAGTTCGAGGCGCACGTCTTCGAGTTCAATACGTCCGGTATCGGCCACCTGGCGAAAGACGTGGGCGCGGATTCTAACCAGCGTGCGTCCGTTGTCAGCGCGGGACCATTCCCAATCCTGGGCGGTGACGTTGGTGTTCGGCGCGATGGCAGCGGGAACGGGCGCGCTGCCTTTTTTTACGCTTCGGCGCTGGAAAAAGTAGGTTACCGCCGTGCCGCAGAGGATCAACAGGATGGCTGCCAGCAGCAGCCAGCGTGTACCTCGCATTCCCCTTCAATATATCAAGAGGCGGCAATCGCGGCGTCGAAGCACCGTAGTTCGCGATGCTGGATAACCCTGGCTCCGGGCGGTGGACGTAACGCCGGAATCATCGAAACCTGGACCGTCTCGCAGGGTTGCTCCACCCGGAGATTACCGGGCAGGTTGGAGTTTTTGTGCAATCTGCTCCGTCGCGCGAATTTTCGTCAGCCTTTTGCCCTCAAATCGTCCTCTCAGTCTCAGAAAAGGTTTCTCGACAAGGCAGTACGAGCAAGTCGCCACCCCTACAAGGACTGCAATGGACACCGCTAATTGCACAGGATACGGAG
>JALYXI010000038.1 GCA_030947245.1 Acidobacteriota bacterium | reverse complement strand
TCAGAAGATGGACTTCGCACCGGCTGTCCACCGCATCGGCCATCCGCTTACCCATCTCTTTCTGCAGGTACCGGAGCACGCGACGGATCTTCTGGAGTGAAAAGCCTTTGCGGCGCAGAGCGGCAATCACGGAGACTTCCACAACTTCCGTAGCCATATAGATTCTGCGATGCCCGTCCTGGCGGGGCGAGACGACGTTTCGTTCATCCCACCACTGGAGTTGGCGCAGGCTGACGCCGGAGATGCGCGCCACATCGCTCGAAGTATAAACCTGCTCCGCCGAAGGCTCGGCAGCCCTCGCTCGTTTGGCTTTTACCATGCGGTGAACCCTCCCGGCCCGAATCGCGGCTCTTCAAAGTGTACTAGAGTTTCCGGGGCGGGGCGGCAAGAGAGTAACCCGTTGGGCATGGTAAACTACAGGTTACCTCCCACCAAGGATTTCCGTGTCTGATCGAATCACCCGTAAAGACCTCCGCACAGATAGCTTCGCAGTTGCGATTGAAAATAACGTCGAGTTTGTATCGCATCACCGCGGCCAATTTATCCGGTACGGCGTCATCGCGCTAGCGGTGATTGCCTTGGCGGTGGGAGTCTACTTCTACCGCAGCTACCAGCATGACGTACGGCAGGAGAAGTTGGGCGATGCCATCCAGATTCAGGAGACGAATGTCACTGCCGGCGCCAAACCCGGCCCGCTCAGCTTTCCCACGGACCAAGCCAAGCGCGACGCCGCCGTAAAAGCGTTCACCGGCGTGGCAAACCAATATCCCGGCACGCGGGAAGGCTCCATCGCCGAGTATTATCTGGCCTGCATTGCCGCTGACAGCGGCAAGCTGGACGAAGCAAGAAGGCGATTTCAGCAAGTGGTAAGTAATGGCAATAAAGACTATGCTTCGCTTGCAAAGCTTTCCCTGGCTGATACGGATTTTGTAGAAAATCGCGGCCCCGAAGGGGAGAAGTTGCTTCGGGAGATCATGGACCATCCCACGATCCTGGTCTCTAAAGAACAGGCCACTATCGCGCTCGCGCATTACTATGCCGACCACAACAGAGTAGTGGAAGCGAGAAAGCTTCTGGAGCCGTTGACCAGCCAGCCGAACGCGGCCAGCCAGGCAGCCGTTCAGATTTTAGGCGACCTGAAGAGCCAGTAATTTTGCTTTCCTCCCTCCGCTTCCCGCTCACCAGTAGCCGCGGACGAAGATACCCGGAGCCGGAGCATCCTTATAGAAATGCTTTTCAGCGCGATCGTCAGCGGGTGGTCCATGCCCGCGCGTTCCGCCGTCTGGAAGCGAAAACCCAGGTCTTCGCACCGGGCATGTCGGACCACTTCCGCAACCGGCTGACCCACACCATAGAGGTCGCGCAGATTGCCCGCACGGTGGCGAATGTTCTGCAGGTGGATGAAGATTTGACGGAAGCCCTGGCCCTGGTTCACGATATCGGGCATCCGCCCTTCGCCCACGCCGGGGAAGCCGAACTGGATCGTCAGATGTCCCGATTCGGGGAGAGATTCGATCACAATATCCAGGCGCTGCGGATCGTGGAGGCATTTGAGCAGCGGTATGCGCGCTTCCCAGGCTTGAATCTGACCTTCGAGGTTCGGGAAGGGATCGTGAAACACTCCCGCGATTTCGCCAGAGGCGAGAATGCGGAGCTGGACGAGTATCTGCCCGGCCTGCGGCCGCCGCTTGAGGCTCAGTTGATCGATCTCGCGGACGAGATCGCTTACGATTCGGCTGACTTAGACGATGGATACTCCGCGCGCCTATTCAAGGCTGAGGATGTTGCCGCCCACGTTCCCGCTTATGCAGACATCCTGGAAACCATCGAAACACAGTATCCGGGAGCCTCGGAGCGGGACCAGTTTCAGGAAGTGCTGCGGCTTCTTACGGATTGGCTAGTGAGCGGCCTTATAGAAGGTACGGTGCTGGCAGCCAGCGAAGCAAATGTGAGGGACGCGGAAGAAGTGAGACAGTTTCCGGGCCGGGTTGCGCGCTTCACTCCGGCTGTGGCGGGGACATCCCGCGATCTAAAGGGCTTCATGCAGAAGTATGTCTTTTCTTCACCGGAACTGAAGGGGGACCGGGAGCAATCCGGGGCTCACATGGGCGAGTTGTTTCAGTTCTTTCTGGGACATCCGGGCAGCCTCCCCGAACCCTACCGGGAACGCGCCGCGGGGCCGAAAGGTCCGCGCGTGATCTGCGACTACCTAGCGGGCATGACCGACGTGTTCTTTAACCGCACCTACAACCAGTTACTCGGGACTTGATCACTCGTCCTCACCGGAAAGGCTGGACACCTCGGCAAGGCGCACGCTATAGATTTTCCGGATTTGGCGGCAGATCTCGGCCGCGATCCGCACCGGGTCGTCATCCTTCTCGTGGTCGAGTTGCACCTTGATGTAAAGATTCGTTCGCACACTCCGAAGTACACTAGAAGCAGATGGCGCAGGTCAAGCGGTTGGGGAATCATGACCTGGATTTGAGAACGGGAATCGTGGTTTTCGGGCATGGCTCCAGTGTTCCGTCCGCCAATGCGGCGGTGGCCCGCGTGGCGGCACAGGCTGCGGAGACCGGGGGCTTTCCGTTATGCGAAACGGCTTTTCTGGAGGTCGCACCCACGTTAAAGGAGGCCACCGCCAAGCTGGTTGCAGCCGGGGCGAAGCATATTCTGGTGATCCCTTATTTCCTGACCCTGGGAATCCATCTGCAGCGGGATTTGCCGCGGATGGTAGACGACCTGTTGACGCTTTTCCCAGGAATCACTGTGGAGGTGACGCCGCCGCTGGACGGGCATCCGGGACTAAGCGCCATCGTAGTGGAACGCGCGCGGGACGCTATGGCTGCGGGTAAATGACGGCCCGGCTGCTTGGATCGCACGAGATTTCGCCTGAAGTCCGCCACTTCCGGTTCGATGTGCCCGGCCAGGAGCTCCTTTCTTTTACGCCGGGACAGTTCGTTTCATTCAACGTGGAACTGGACGGGAAAAACCTGACCCGGGCGTATTCCATCGCATCCCCTCCCGCCGCAAACCGGTTCGACCTGGTGTTAAACCGTGTGCGGGAAGGCCGGTTTTCTCCCCATCTGTTCGATCTGGCGTCCGGCGCTCAGCTCGATGTGAAAGGGCCGTACGGAGTGTTCGTTTTTCGGAAGCCGATTGCGGATAGCATCATGGTGGCAACGGGGACGGGAATCGGTCCATTCCGTTCCATGCTGATGTCCCAGTTGCCGCACGATTCCGAGCACCGGTTCACGCTGATCTTCGGCGTGCGGCACGAAGACGGCGTGTTATACCGGGAAGAATTCGAGGCTTTAGCGCGGGATCACCCGAATTTCACGTTCCTGCCCACAGTGAGCCGGCCGGGTCCCGGGTGGGCCGGGCTTTGCGGAAGGGTTCAGCCGCACGTGATGGCAACTTTGGGCGATCGCCGCGACATGGACGTGTATATCTGCGGCCTGAAAGAGATGGTGGACGAAATGCGGGCGCAACTAAAGGCTGCGGAAGTGGATCGGAAGCACGTCATATTTGAGAAGTACGACTGAATTCAGGGTCGTATCGTACTTGACAATAAGGCACTCACATAGCATAATGGTCTTGTACTAACGAATTATACTTCTCAGGAGTTTGAACGCATGGGCAAGATTATTGGAATCGACCTTGGAACCACCAACTCGGTGGTAGCCGTGATGGAAGGCGGGCAGCCGACGGTCATCTCGAACCAGGAAGGGACGCGCACGACGCCGTCCGTTGTGGCATTTACGAAATCGGGCGAGCGGCTGGTGGGGCAGGTCGCAAAACGCCAGGCAATCACGAATCCCCAAAATACGATCTTTTCTATTAAGCGCTTCATGGGCCGGCGGTTCGATGAAGTGAGTGAAGAGATGAAGATGGTGCCGTACAAGGTGGTGCGGGGCGACAACGGCGACGCGCGCGTGGACATTATGGGGAAAACCCAGTCTCCGCCCGAGATTTCAGCGATGATTTTGACCAAGCTGAAAGAAGCTGCGGAATCGTATCTGGGCGAGAAGGTGACCCAGGCCGTGATTACCGTTCCGGCTTATTTTAATGACGCGCAGCGTCAGGCGACGAAGGACGCGGGCAAGATTGCCGGTTTGGAAGTGATGCGCATCATCAATGAGCCCACGGCCGCGGCGCTTGCCTACGGTCTGGACAAGAAGAAGAACGAGACGATCGCGGTTTATGATTTCGGTGGCGGCACATTCGACGTCTCCATCCTGGAAGTTGGAGATGGCGTTGTCGAAGTGAAGTCGACCAATGGCGACACGCATCTGGGCGGTGACAACATCGACCAGCGGATTATCGATTGGATCATCACGGAATTTAAGAAGGAACAGGGCATCGATATTTCAAAGGACCAGATGGCTTTGCAGCGCTTGAAGGAAGCTGCGGAAAAGGCCAAGATGGAACTCTCCACCCTGATGGAGACGGAAATCAACCTGCCGTTCATCACGGCCGACGCAACCGGTCCGAAGCACCTTCAGATGAAGTTGACCCGGATGCGCTTCGAGCAGATGGTGGACGACATTCTGCAGCGGACTATGGAGCCCTGCAAGAAGGCGATGGCGGATGCGAATGTAACTCCGCAAAACATCGATGAAGTAGTGATGGTGGGCGGTTCGACGCGCATTCCCAAAGTCCAGCAGATGGTGAAGAATCTGTTCGGCAAGGACCCGAACCGGACGGTAAACCCGGACGAGGTGGTAGCCGTGGGCGCGGCGATTCAGGGTGGTGTTCTGGGCGGCGATGTGAAAGACGTTCTACTGCTCGATGTCACTCCGCTTTCGCTCGGAATTGAGACGCAGGGCGGCGTGATGACACGGCTGATCGACCGCAACACAACCATTCCAACCCGGAAGAGCCAGACCTTCTCCACGGCGGCAGACAGCCAAACGACGGTTGAGATTAAGGTTTGCCAGGGAGAACGCGCCATGGCGGCCGACAATAAAGTGCTCGGAATCTTCCAACTGGTGGGGATCCCACCGGCGGCTCGGGGCGTTCCGCAGATCGATGTGACTTTCGACATCGATGCGAACGGCATTCTGAACGTGACCGCGAAGGACAAGGGCACCAACAACGAGCAGAAGATTACCATTACGTCTTCTTCGGGCCTCTCGAAGGACGAGGTGGACAAGATGGCGAAGGATGCCGAAGCCCACGCCGCGGACGACCGCAAAGCGAAGGACCAGATTGAGGCCCGAAACCGCGCGGACTCGATGATCTATAACATCGAAAAGACGCTGAAGGAGAATCGCGACAAGGTGTCGGGTGAGGACGCTCAGAAGATTGAGGCGGCGATTGAAGACACTAAGAAAGCGATGACCGCGAACGACGCGGATACGCTGAATGCCGCGACCGACAAGCTGACGGAAGCCAGCCACAAGCTGGCGGAGGCGATGTACAAATCGTCTGCTGGCCAGGGCCAGACCCCTCCGACGGGCGGGGCCGATCACGACGGGCACGGGCCGCAGCATGAGAAGCCCAAGGACGACGTGATGGATGCGGAGTTCGTGGACGTAGACGACAAGAAGTAAGCAGTGCAGTGCGGGACAGGCGCGAACCGCCTGTCCCTTGATTTTATGGCCGCTACAAAAGACTATTACGAGACCCTAGGCGTAGCACGCGGCTCCTCGGCGGAGGAGCTTCAGAAATCCTACCGGAAACTCGCCCGGAAATACCATCCGGATTTGAATCCGGGCGACAAATCGGCGGAGGAGCGGTTTAAGACGGTTCAGGAAGCCTACGACGTATTAAGCGACGAGAAGAAGCGCGCCATGTATGACCAGCATGGCTTCTATGCTGAAAACGGTCCCCAGCAGGGTTATGGGGGCGATGCGGGGCAGGGCTCTTCGCGTCCACCCAACATGGATTTCGAGGGGTTCGAATTTTCCGATTTTGCCCGGCGCGCGAATTCCCGCGGCGGTAAGCAGACGGAGAGCGCGGGCGGCTTTCGGGACCTCTTCGACTTCTTCAAAGGCGGAGGCGCCGAGCCGGAACCGCAACCTGAGAAAGGCTCGGATCTGGAGTATGCGGTTACGATCGGCTTTTGGGAAGCCGTTCGTGGAACGCAAGCGAAGGTGGAGGTCACCCGCTACGAGGTGTGCAACACCTGCCATGGCACTGGATCGGCGAATACCGGTTCGGTGACGTGCCCGCAGTGCAACGGGACCGGCACTGTGACCCAGATGGCAGGGGCCATGAAGTTCAACCTGACTTGTCCCCGATGCGGGGGAAAAGGACGGCTGCAGAATGTCTGCCCGACGTGTCACGGGGATGGGCGGATTGCGCGTAGCGAAACGGTGGAAGTGCGAATCCCCGCCGGCGCTCAGGATGGCTCACGGCTGCGTGTCGCCGGGAAGGGCAATGCGGGAACCCACGGCGCGCCCGCGGGCGACCTCTACATTACAACCCGGGTGACCGAACATCCGTTTTTCCGCCGCGATGGCGATCAGATCCAGATCCGGGTTCCGATCACGGTATCCGAAGCGGGGTTGGGCGCGAAGATCGAGGTGCCGACGATCGACGGGCGAGCGCTGCTGAAGATCCCTCCCGGCACTCAGAGCGGGCAGAAGTTCCGGTTGCGCGAGAAGGGTGTTTTTAACAGCAGGAAAGACCGGCGCGGCGACCAGATTGTCGAAGTCTCGATGAATGCTCCCAAAGTTCAGGATGAGCGGACAAAGGAGATTTTGAGGGAATTGGCCCAGTTGCATCCGGAAGATCCGAGGGCGGATCTTTGGCTGAACGTATAAAGAGCTGCTATGGCACTGCGAAGCAAATCGAAAGCTTCTTACATGATTTCATCTGTGGCGGAACAGTATGAGATTCATCCGCAAACGTTGCGCTTGTATGAGCGGGAAGGATTGCTGAAGCCGTCGCGCAGCGATGGCAATACCCGGCTGTATACCGATGAGGATCTGGAGCGGCTGGAAGTGATTCTCCACCTTACACGCGATTTGGGCGTCAATCTGGCGGGCGTCGAGATCATTCTGAATATGCGCGAGAAGATGACGGAAATGCACCGGCAGATTGAGGACTTCGTTCTGAAGGTAAATTCGGAGTTGGCCTCGCGGCAACCTGCGAACGAACCGAAGGATAAGTTTTCACTTGTGCCGGTCCTTCGAATGACGACAACGCGGCGGTAAGCGGCAACGTCGGATAATTGGAAAGATGTCCAAAATTGCTGTATGCAGCATTGCCGTCCTGGCCGCGGCCGGGGCGCAAACGCCGAATGCGTTCGATAAAGCGCCTCCTAATGTGAGCGAGGCTTTAAAGGCGCGGGTCAAAGATTTTTATCAAGATCACGTCGAGGGCAAGTACCGGAAAGCGGAAGCACTGGTGGCCTCCGATTCAAAAGATGGTTTCTATGCGGCTACAAAGCCCGCTCTGCAGGAATTCCACCTGGGAGACATCGTCTACTCGGACCATTACACAAAAGCCAAAGTAACGGTCGTCGGCAAGATGATGATTTCGTTTCTCGGCATGGCCGGCCCTCAACTGATGGATGTTCCGTTCCCTAGTTACTGGAAGCTGGAGAACAGGAAGTGGGTTTGGTATATCTACCAGGACCCGAACCGCATGACGCCCTTCGGAAAGGCGAACGGCAAATCCCAGGGAA
>JALYXI010000034.1 GCA_030947245.1 Acidobacteriota bacterium | reverse complement strand
GGAGTTTCCGTGGGCTTCGGACTTGCGGGCGCTGTTCCCGTGCGCTGCGCCAACCACAGGGCCACGCCCGCTATTGCCAGAACGGCGGCAATCGCGAACGGCCGCATAGGCGCCGGTTTGCGCGTGGCTCGGAGTTCCGCGATCCGGGGCAAGAGCGCGGCGCGAGCGGCGCGAGCGGTTTGCAACTGTTCAAAACACGGGGAACAGGCGAAATAATGCTCCTCAAAGGCTTCTTCTTCCGCAGGGTTGAGCGTACCAGGTCCGGCAAGATACCGTTCGACGATCTCGTTCTGTTCTACGAAGCCGCAAGTCATAGACACGCGCCAGTCACGGATTCGTCCGCATACCGTTTGGTCGTTCTGAACCAGTACCTTGTGACCGGGAGTGAGCGGAATTCCGGATTTTATCGGCAACCCGCTTCAAAGCACGGCATTTCCGCTGGCGCACGGCATCCAGATTCAGCGCGAGCCGCGCGGCAATCTGCGCCGGCTTCAACCCGTCTACCAGCACCAGATTCAGGATCTCGCGATCAAGAGGTTCCAGGCCGCGTATCACCTCCGCGGCGTGTTCCGCCCGTTCGGCTTCCAGGACAGCTTCGCTTGGAATGGCAGCCACTTCAAAACCGTCCGGCATGGGATCGGTGCGCCGCCGCGCTGTGGTCCGCAAGTAGTCCATCGTACGGTTGCGGGCAATGCCATACATAAATGGAGAAAGAAGCAGCGGATTCTGGAGGTTCCCTTGCCGGAGCGCCTGGATGGCGGCCCATAGCACCTCCTGCACCACGTCGTCCACTGCCGTGCCACTTCGCAGCGCGCGCGAAGCATAAGCATAAATGCGCGGCTGGAAGTAACGCGCCAAGTGTTCCTCCCATTCCGGGGAACCCCGGCGAATCCGCTCGACGCAAAGGGCTGCATCCAGCTTCTCAACCGCGCCTGCCAGCCCCATCATCACTCCGTACTGTATTGTACCTTTATGATCCAGACCCATCTTCGTGAGGCGGTACAGCGCGGCATGGTTCCTGTGGCCGTTCGGCTATTTAGTGGCTAACGAATCAGTTCCTCTCACGCGGGGGGACCGGACTGCCTATGGGCAGGCGCTTCATTGTCTGATTTGTTACTCCCTTACTCCTCTTAAGTTAACAAGCCGGTATTCACTCTGACACTGTTGTGATCTCTTGGGTTAGAGACGCGAGAGTGGAAATCACCCAACTTCACCTGAGCGCGGAGGCTGTCGAGGAGATTCGCGAGCAGTCTTACGCGGGACTGATGGCGCTGCCCCGGCGAGGTGCTGAGATTGGCGGGTTTCTTATTCTTCCAGCCGGGGATTTGTCGAGGGGGGAACCTGCTTCCCTCCAGATAGTTGCCAGCGAGCACCGGTTCGGCCCTTCCTACTCGTTGTCCCCGGGAGACCTGCTTATCTTCGAATCCAAAGTGCGGGAAATCCAGGAAGCCGGGAATTCCGTTGTTTCCTATTTTCGAAGCTGCACCGGCAATTCGATGGAGATGACAGGCGAAGATCTCACCACGTTAAAAATAGTGCTCCCCGATGTGGAGCTGATGCTAATGGCCAAACCGGCTAAAACCGGTAGAGTTACTTACTCGCTCTTTCGGCGGAATGCGGACGGGTTATGGAGCGGCCCGGAAGAAGCTGAATTCGCAGGAACGGCGCAAGAGGCGCAGGCTCCAACGGCTCCAGCAATCGCGGAACAATATTCACCGCCCGTTACGGCCCTCCCGGTTGCGGCGATCCCGGTAGAGGTGAAGGGCAGGTTTGGAAAGAGGCGGATTGCCGTCGCGTCCGGGTTAGTGATTTTGTCCGCTCTAACTGCCGGGGCGGGGTGGCAGCGTTATTCTCAACCGCCGCGGAAAGGAGTTCCTCCCGGCTTGCGGGTTGTCCGCGAAGGCGGCAGCATGCGAGTGATATGGGACCGAAGCATGGGCCTTGACCGGACCAGTACGGCCAAACTCACCATTCAAGACGGGGAATCCGTTCGCGAGATGCCTCTGAACGGTGCGCAGGTTGCGAGCGGATCGGTTCTGTACACGCCGAACTCGAAGGATGTTCTGTTCCGGATGGAAGTCCAAACAGACAACCTGCCGGTCCAAAGTGAACTGCTCCGGGTTGTCAGCGCACGCGAGCCGGAAACCCGTGCCCCGTTTCCAACAGCGAAGACCGGTTCGAGAGTCTCGATCCATCCGCTTCCGGCAGTCCCTCCTCACAAGGCGGAAAAAACAGCGGCGGTTTCCTCTCCGATGCCCAGCGGCAAGTTACCCGGATTGAGACAGCAGTTTCTCCCGCCGGAGAATCCGCTCCGGGGCGGTCCGGGGAAAGAAGAACGCGAACCCGTGGAGTTAGAGGTTCCTCCGGCCGGCGTGGCGCAGCATCCGCTCGCGCCGGCGCTTCCGGAACCTCCGCAGCCAATAGCCCGCCACATCTCTCAGCCGCCCTCCGTCTTCAAGCCCCCAACTCCGGTGAGAAAAGTGATTCCGGCTGCGGATGGTCTGGGTTGGAAAGTGAATTATCCGGTGGATGTGAGCATTCAGGTGACAGTGGATGCCTCGGGGCGAGTGGTTGCAGCCCGCCAAGCACCGAACGAAACGCCCGGCGCCGCATCGCTGGTGAGCGCCGGATTGCGGGCAGCCAGGGAATGGAGTTTCGAGCCAGGCACGCGGGACGGCAAACCGATTTCTTCGGAACACATTATCGTGTTCCATTTCCGTCCTCACTGACGCGCGTAAAGTGCGGCATCGCCTAAGCTGCTTTACTTGATGTAGAGGAAGAACCGCAAACGGTGAACCGGCGAGAGTTTCTGTATTCCGCAGCAGCCACGAGCGTCCTGCTGCCCAACGCGTTGCCTGCCCAGGTTCAAGCGGATTGGTATGACCGGCCGATGCGCTGGGCACAACTCGCCTTCGTGGAGGACGATCCGGGGAATTACGATCCGGGTTTCTGGCTGGATTACTTCAAGCGCGTGCATGCGGACGCCGCCTGTTTGAGCGCGGGAGGATGCGTTGCTTTCTACCCCACCAAGATTCCGCTCCATTACCGCAGCAAGTGGCTGAAGGACGGCGACGCGTTCGGCGACCTTGTAAAAGGATGCCGCAAGCTGGGCATGAACGTGATTGCACGGACCGACCCGCACGGCGTTCATCAGGACGTTTACGACGCGCACCCGGATTGGATTATGGTGGACGCGGAGGGAAACAAGCGCCGACATTGGGCTGATCCGGATTTCTGGGTCACCTGCCCGCTGGGACCATACAACTTCGAATTTATGACCCGGGTGAACGACGAAATCATGTCGCTCTACGGGGC